>JAFGSY010000011.1 GCA_016934315.1 Candidatus Anaeroferrophillus wilburensis
ATCTCTATCATGAATGTATGAAACATGCAATTGTTTT
Source organism: Candidatus Anaeroferrophillus wilburensis (assembly GCA_016934315.1). Taxonomy (NCBI): domain Bacteria; class Deltaproteobacteria; order Candidatus Anaeroferrophillales; family Candidatus Anaeroferrophillacea; genus Candidatus Anaeroferrophillus; species Candidatus Anaeroferrophillus wilburensis. The sequence continues at coordinate 38 of JAFGSY010000011.1, forward strand.
TATTTTTCCGTAATGTCCAATGGTTAGGAAAACGGCTTACGTTATGGCATGTGATATGCATTATTATAAAAAGTTAATGTGGCGAGGGAAAACTATTACATAACGGTTGTTCAGCGCGGTATGTCCGGGAAGGGGGGTGATGCCAGTTGCATTGTTCAGGTGGGTTTTTCGTAATCCAACATGAGTAGGAAAGGGAGGGGAGGGGTATGAAAAAAGTTTTATTAGTTTTAAGTTGCCTGTTGGGGTTGTTGCTGGTTGTTGCCAGTAGTGCCACCGCGGCGACCGAGGCGGAGAAACAGGCGGCCATCGATGCTGGACTTGAGTGGTTGGCTTCAAATCAGGAAGCTGCTGGATCTTGGTATGATGCTGACAGTCGTACGGCTGCGACCGGTGCTGCACTGCTTTCTTTTCTGGAAGAGGGCTATAGCGCTGGTACCGATGTCATTATCAATGGGAACAATTATGGTGATGTGGTTGGGGAGGGGCTGAACTATGTTTTCAGCCAGGCGACAACCTATGCAATTGGTGTAGAGCCAACCGGTAATCCCGATGGTGATGGCGATGGTTTGGGGGTTAAATTTGTTCTCGGGGGCAATAACTCTAGAGATACCTATGTGACCGGATTGGTGCTGCCGGCAATTGCTGCCACGGGGACTCCCGGTGCCGTGGTCACCACCGGGGCGCTTTCCGGGATGACGTATGCGGAAGTTGTTCAGGATACGGTGGATTATTTTGCCTATGGCCAAGCAGATCCCGGAAATGTTTACCGGGGTGGTTGGCGCTACTATGCTGACTATGGTCAAGCTGATAATTCCACTGCCCAATGGCCGGTGATTGCCAGCCTGTTTGCCGGCGACATGGGCGTCAGCGCACCTCAGTTTGTCCGTGATGAGCTGCAATATTGGATTGACTATGTCCAGTATAGAGATGGAAGTGGGACTGGTCTTGATGGTTCATCTGGGTATGATAGACCTTTAATGTATAATAATGCAGCGAAAACTGGCGGCCTGCTGGTTGAGATGGCCTTTGCCGGCGAGGATCTTGGGGGGACGGCGTATGACCTGTTACATCCGGATCTCTTGGCAGCTTTAGCGTATCTTGATCGTGAGTGGCAGGGTACCCCATCTGGCACCTGGTATGGAAATTTTGGCCATCCCTATGCCATGTGGAGTGTCTACAAGGGTCTGGAAACGACTATTGGTCTTGATGATACCACCTATATCACCAACTATTTCTATGACCCGACTACTGTGACCCTTGATGTAGGGGATACCTACACTTGGTGGGAGGATTACTGTGAGTGGTTGGTTTTAAATCAAGGTGCTAGTGGTGCATGGACGGGCTACAGCTACTGGGATGGAGCGTTGTCCACCGCCTGGAACATCAATATCCTGGCGGCTACCGAGATCCCCAATGGTAATGAACCGGTTCCTGAGCCGGCAACCATGGTCCTGTTCGGTGTCGGGCTTCTGGGGCTGGGTATGATCAATCGGCGGCGGAAAAAAGATCAGTAACCTCGCTGGCTGATAGAAAAGAGCAGGTGCAGGCCTGCTCTTTTCTTGTTGGCTGCAGGATAAAATAGGTATGTGTTCTGTGTGCGTGGGAGGGAATATGAACGGTTTTTTATCTGCCAGCCCCGGCCGGTTGATGGTCCGCTTGCCACTGGTTGCGGTGTGTGCTGTTGCTCTGGTCTTTTTCTTTGCCACTCCGGCCAGTACCGTTGTCATTGATAGCAGCTCTGAGGTGCTGCCCGAGAATGACTTTTCCGTCCATCAGGACCTGCTTTCCCTGCTCCAGACCGATCCCACAGAGGAACTGCTGACCCTGGCCGAGATCCAGCTAGCTAGGGGTGCCTGGCAGGAAGCCAAAGAGTATCTCAACGCCGTGCTGGTACGCAAAGAGGGACATCAGCAGGCCCGGGGGTTATTGGGGGTGCTGGCGGCTCTCGGCGGCTCCAGTGATGAGGCGGCAAAGCAGCTTGAAATGCTGGGCGACCATCAAGCGCAGGAGGTCAACCGGCAGCTGATCAGGGCGATTCTGGCCGCCCAGCGGCAGGATTTTAGCCGGGCGCAAACATCTCTTGATGCGGTGCTGCAACAGCAGCCGGAAAACCTTATCGGTCTTTATTACCAGGGCAGTCTGCTGCTGGCCCAGGAAAAATTGCCCCAAGCCGAAGTGTTTTTAGGCCGGGTCCGGGACGCGTATCCCAACTTTCCGCCGGCTGCCGCCGGCCTGGCCCAGGTGTACCGGGGCCAGTGTAATGCTGCCAAAGCGATTGATTTACTCCGGCAGGCCGTTACGCTGGATCCGGATAATATTCTCTACCGCCGCCAGCTGGTGGAACTGTACCGTCAGGCCGGCAACCAGGAAGCGGCCAATCAGGAGACCATCACGATGGTCTATTACGCCCCCGGGGTGAAACAGGCAACCATCGAACAGGGGATGAAACTGCTGGCGGTGGGTGCCTATGACGCGGCCATCGAGCGGATGGCAAAAGCACTCCAGGTGTATGGCCATATTCCCGAGGCCCATTATATCACGGCGGCGGCCTTGATCAATCAGGGTGGCAGTGAGAAGCGGGCCCTCGATCACCTTGATACCTTCCTGGCGGGCCGCAAGGGGCTGCCCCTCAGTCATCACTATGCCGGCATTGCCTATCTGTCCCTGCAGCAATTGGATCAGGCGGAAATCCAGTTTAAGAAGGCTATCAGCCTGAATCCGCGCCTGGGCCGGAGTTTCATCCCGCTGGTGATCATTGAGCAGGTGAAGGGCAACTATGATGTTGCCTTGGGCGGCCTGGCCCTGGCGCGCAGATGGGGTGAACCGGCGCCGCTGGTGGATTATTTGACCGCCCATGTGCTGCTGGCCAGGGGTGATACTGAGGGTTTTCAGGTAGCAATAAAAGGGGCGGCAGCATTGCTGCCAAAGATCCAGGAAACGGCGGCTTTTATCCTGCCTGCCAAAAAGGATCGGGAAGCCTTCTGCCGGGCGCGCAATCTGCTGGCTCTCCTGTTTTACAACGGCTGGTATGGCAGCGCCGGAGAGGTTGCGTCCAGTCTTATACATAAAAATCGTGATGATCGGTTTGCCTGGTACTTCACCCTGCTTGTTTCCGAAACTACCAATCAGCATGCCCGCGGGATGAGCGCGGCGCGGGAACTGGTGCGGATAGATCCGTTGACACCGGCCTGGTGGCAGCAGCTGGGATTGCTTGCCCGGCAGGAGGGTAATCTTCAGGAGGCAGAAAATGCCTATAAAAAAGTGGTGGAACTCGATCCAGCTTCAGAGCCGGCACGGACCGAACTGAGTAAAATCACCCTTGAAAGACAGAGAAAGGAGTAGCGGCGGAGCCTTTCTGCATCCAAAAATGATCATTTCTTTGTTTTTCCAGTGAAGAAGAGCCACAGATTGTGGCTCTTCTTTTGGTGATGGGGATTGTTTTTCATTCCGATAATCTGCTACAATGGAAACAATGTTCCATAACAGCAGCGCCAATAGGTTCTACCCATTGAGTCACTCTCCTCTTGCCAAAGCCACAGTGTGCATGATGACGGCTTTATTGTTGTTTTCCGGTGCCTGTAGCCGTCAGCTGGCGGCAACCAGACAGCGGTTGGGGGAGGCGGTGGTCCCCACCGACGTGAAGATGATCAATCATCACATGGAGCAGCACTACCAGGAATTGGAGGAGTTTACCCGCCGGCTGTATGCGAAGAATCCCAAATATGAACCGGATCTGGTGCTGCGGGAAGAGAAGATCAAGGCGATCTTCCATGGCGGCGAACCGCCGGAGCGTTATTTTTACGGTCAGCCTTCCCATGAAATTCTGCGGGCCGCTTTTGATCCCGTCACTGACTATGGCGATCGGGTTTATCTGCTGAGTCTTGGCCTGGTGAAAAGTGTCAGGGAAGCCTATGGGGTGGAGGATGGACAGTTATTCAGCAGCCTGCAGCTGCCGCTGGAAAAGCTGGAGACGCTTTATCACAATATCAGCCAGGTGAACTGGCGGCTGAAGGTCTATCGCGATGACCTGGGGGAGCTCTTGTTTCTCACCAATGAAGCAGCAGCGGACGGCTACCTGAATATGGGCTATGAGGTGATCATGACCCGGGTGCTCACCAGAATAGCTGACGATATTTTTCTGCGCGGCGGCTCGCCACCGAAGTTTTTCTTCAATATGTCCACCATGTTTCTGGCAATTCTGTTCTGAGTCCTTGACTCAGATGTTGTCGATCAGGACCTTGCGTGGTTTGCTGCCTTCGGCCGGGCCGATGACCCCTTCTGCTTCCATGGTTTCAATGATTCTGGCGGCCCGGTTGTAGCCGATCCTGAATTTCCGCTGGATCAGCGAGGCGGAGGCGGTTTTTACTTCAGCGACGAAGGCCACCGCCTGGTCATACAATTCATCGTAACCCTCCTCGTCACTTTCCCCGCCGTCAACGGCAAGGGCGGCTTTATTGCGTTCTTTGCGCGATTTGGCCAGCTCCTCCTCCTGTTTTTTCAGCATGTCGTCATCATACTGGGGTTTGCCCTGTTTTTTGAGGAAGTCGGTGACCCTCCTGATCTCCCTGTCGTTAAGAAAGGAGCCATGGAGGCGGGTGAAATTAGAGGTTCCCGAGCCGGGCTGGAGAAACAGCATGTCGCCGTTGCCCAGCAGGTGTTCGGCGCCCATGGCGTCAAGGATGGTGCGGGAGTCCACCCGGGATGAAACCCGAAAGGAGATGCGGGCCGGAAAATTGGCCTTGATCAGGCCGGTGATCACATCAACCGACGGCCGCTGGGTCGCCAGCACCAGGTGGATGCCGGCCGCCCTGGCCATCTGGGCCAGGCGAGTGATGGATTCTTCCACATCCTTGGCGGCAACCATCATCAGGTCGGCCAGTTCATCGATGACCACGACAATATAGGGTAGCATTTCGGTATGCTGCTGCTCGTCCTCATTCTGCTGCTGGGCCTGTTTGCGGACCAGTTTGTTGTAGGCCAGGATGTTGCGGGTGCCGCTTTCCGACATCAGGCTGTAGCGACGTTCCATCTCATCAACGGCCCAGCGCAGGGCGGCCGCGGCCCGTTTCGGGTTGGTGACCACCGGCAGCAGCAGGTTGGGAATGTTGTCGTAGATGGACAGCTCCAGCATTTTGGGATCCACCATGATAAAGCGAACCTGTTCGGGGGTCGATTTGAACAGAATACTGCAGATCATCGTATTGATGGCCACGCTTTTGCCGGACCCGGTGGAGCCGGCAATCAGCAGGTGGGGCATTTTGGTCAGATCGCTGACGAACGGGGCGCCGCCGATGTCTTTCCCCAGGGCCAGGGGCAGGAGAGACCTGTTGGTCTGGAAGGCGTCGGAGACGATCAGCTCCTTGAAATAGACATCCTCCCGTTCAAGGTTGGGAATCTCGATGCCGACCACCGATTTGCCCGGGATGGGGGCGACAATCCTCACTGACATGGCACTCAGGGCCAGGGCCAGGTCATCTGCCAGGGAAACAATTTTATTCAGTTTGGTGCCGGCTGCCGGCCTGAATTCAAACATGGTCACCACCGGGCCGGGGTAAACCTCGGTAACCTGGCCTTCAACCCCGTAATCCAGCAGCTTCTTCTCCAGAATCTGGGACTGCATCAGCAGGCTTTTATCATTGTGGGAGACCTTCTTTTTAGGCGGTGGATCATCAAGCATGGAGGTCCGGGGCAGAGTTATCTTGCCTGATTCCTGGAAAAAAGGCAGGATCTCCTGCTGAAGGATCTCCTTTTCCGGGGCGGGGGCTTTGGGTTTTTTTTCAATTTTGATTACCGGTTTGGCTGGCGCTGACCGGTCTTTGGCTTTCTTCTGCTGCCTGGCTGCCATCTGCCGGAGAGAGACCAGCATGGCTAGACAGGCTCTGGAAAGCATCTGGCTGGAGTTCAGAAAGCCCTCGGCGACAATCGCCATCAACTTCAAAGGCGAAATATGAGTGGTGACGATAATGGCCAGGGAGAAAATGACCAGCATCAAAAGGCAGGTTCCCACCTGGTTGAGATAGGAGAGAAAAAGGGCGGCCATCAGGTAGCCGAATACCCCCCCTGATTTGAGCGCCTGCTGATGGTAGGTAAAGGTCGGGCTGATCAGTGATGTCCAGATGGAGGTACTCAGCAGCAGCAGCACGGCTCCCGGATAGCTGCTCCATGGGGGCGGTTTTTTGCTGGCCAAGAGGGTCAGGAATATGCCGAACAGATAGAGAGGGATGACTACTGCCGCCAAGCCGAAAGCCTGCACCAGCAGATCGGCAATGATCGCCCCCAGCCGGCCGCTGAAGTTGTGAATCTCCCGGCCGGGGATGGCGGCGGTGTTCCATGAGGGATCTTGTGGCGAAAAGGACACCAGGCAGATGAGCAGAAAGACGGCAAGGCCGAGCACCAGAATGCCGCTTATCTCATACTTCCATTCCTGACGATCCAGTTGCAGTCGTTTTAACATAGTTGAGGTCTTTTTACGCTGTGCCGATGATGTTGTGGCAGGTTATTACCCTCTATTTGGTTCATTCTCAATTCCTTGTACCCTGCCTTATCTATAGTTCAATGATGACCGGCAGAATAATTGGACTACGCTGTAAATTGCGCTTGAAAAACCTTTTTAGACTGGTGCGGACTGTTGTTTTCAGCTCGATCCAGTCGGTTCGCTCAGCGGCCGGAATGTTTGCCAGCGTTTCGGTGACAACCGCCAGCGCTTGGGCGAGAATCTCTTCCTTCTCATCCTCAAAAATCAGACCTTTAGTAGTGATATCAGGCCCGTAGACCACGTCCCCGGTTGACTCATTAATGGCAATAACCACCAGTGCGACCCCATCTCGGGATAGGTGTTTACGGTCATGGAGGATGACATCCTTTACTTCGCCTACCCCTTTGCCGTCAATGAGGATTTTACCGGTTTCAACAGTGCCGGTGCAACGGATGCCGTCTTGGTCCAGGGAGATAATATCACCGTCGCCGGCAATGACGATGTGGTCGGCAGTAATCCCCTGTTCCTTGGCCAACTGGGCATGCTGAACCAGGTGGCGATATTCACCGTGGATGGGAATGAAATTCTCCGGTTTCACCAGGTTGAGCAGCAGACGCAGCTCATCACGGTGAGCATGGCCGGAGGTATGGGTAAATGCGATCGGTTTGTAGAGTACCCTGGCGCCGCGACGGTAGAGGCGGTTGATCAGGTTGTTGATTGCTTTTTCATTGCCGGGAATGAACCGTGAGGAAAAGATGATCGTATCTCCGGGAATGACCTGCAGCCATTTATTGCCCCCGGCGGCCAGGAGCGAGAGGCCGGAGAACGGTTCCCCCTGGCTGCCGGTGGTGATCAGCAGCAGCTGCTCAGGATTGTAGGCACCGGTTTCCTGGATGTCGATCAGGGTGTTGTCGGGAATGACAAGATATCCCAGTTCCCGGGCCACCATGACGTTGTTCAGCAGGCTGCGGCCGTACAGTGCTACCTTGCGCTGCTGCCGGTGAGCCAGGTTGATAAGTTCATGAATGCGCAGCAGATTGGAAGAGAACAATGAAATGATGATTCTCCCGGGACAGGTGGGGAAAAGTGCTGCCATGGCCTCTTTTACCCGCCGCTCAGGGGCGGAAAAGCCTTCCTGCTCAACGTTGGTGCTGTCCGAGAGCAGCAGCTTGACTCCGTTTTCGCCGCGCCGGGCAAATTCAGCCAGGTCGGTATGATCGCTTCCCAAAGGAGTGGAGTCGATCTTGAAATCCCCGGTATGGATGATGTTGCCGGCTTCGGTGGTGATGTGCAGGGCAACGCCATCGGGAATTGAGTGAATCACCCGGATAAATTCAACAATGAAATGGTTGGTGACCAGGCTTTCCCCCGGTTTGACCGTCACAAACCGGGTGCTTTCATGGAGGGAAAACTCCTTAAGCTTATTTTTGATCAACCCGAGGGTGAACGGGGTACCGTAGACGGGAACCTGCAGGTCAGGCAGTACGAAGGGCAGGGCACCGATGTGGTCTTCGTGCCCATGGGTGATAATGATTCCCTTGATCCGCTGCCGGTTTTCCTTCAGGTAGGTGGTGTCGGGGATAACCAGATCTACCCCCAGCATGTAGGGTTCAGGGAACATCAGGCCGCAGTCGATGACCAGAATTTCATCATCGCACTCAATGGCCATCATATTCATGCCGATCTCCCCCATCCCGCCAAGGGGAATCAACCGGACTTCAGGTGAGGGTTGTGCCATCATGAGTCTCGGTTTTCAGGCTGCAGGTTCATCTGGTTCAGCAGATAGGCTTCGACAAATGAATCGAGATTGCCGTCGAGAACCTGGGTGACATTGCCGGTTTCATGGTCGGTGCGGTGATCTTTGACCATTTGGTAGGGGTGGAGAATGTAGGAACGGATCTGGCTTCCCCAGGCAATCTCCTTTTTGGTGCCTTCCACTTTGTCAATCTCTTCCTGGCGCTGGGCCATTTCCGCTTCATAGAGCCTGGCCTTGAGGATTTTCATGGCCATGGCCTTGTTTTTGTGCTGCGACCGTTCATTCTGGCACTGGACAACAATGCCGGAAGGCAGATGGGTGATGCGGACAGCAGAATCGGTCTTGTTGACATGCTGACCGCCGGCGCCGCTGGCCCGGTAGGTGTCGATGCGCAGATCCTTGTCGTTGATTTCAATCTGCACATCGTCATCAATCTCGGGAAAGACAAAAACCGAAGCAAACGACGTATGGCGGCGGCTGCCGGCATCAAAGGGGGATATCCTCACCAGACGGTGGATGCCGATTTCGGAACGGAAATTGCCGTAGACATAATCGCCGCTGACCGTAAAGGTGGCACTCTTGATGCCCCCTTCGTCCATTGCCAGAATATCAACGATCTCGGTTTTCCAGCTTCTTTTCTCGGCCCAGCGCAGATACATGCGCAAAAGCATCTCGGCCCAATCCTGAGCCTCGGTTCCGCCGGCGCCGGCGTTGATGCTGACGATGGCGTTTCGCCGGTCATGTTCGGCGGCCATCATCTTTTCCAGTTCAATAAGGGAAAAGCTTTTTTCCAGAGAGCTGAGACGCTGCTTCAGCTCGGCAGCACCTTCCGCATCCTCCTCTTCTTTGAGCAATTCGGCCAACAGGGTTATCTCTTCCAGTTCATGCTCCACCTGTTGCCAACGTTCTTTTTCCTGGGTCAGGGCGGTGCGCTCCTTGAGGATTTCAGTCGCCTGCTGCTGATCCTGCCAGAAATCTTCCCTGGCACTGATCCGCTCAATCTCTCCCAGTCGTTTTTCCAGGCTGGCTACATCAAAGATACCCCCGGTATTTATCTATTTTTGCGGCTAGTTGTTTTATGGTGTCAAGTGTTTCGGGTGTCAAAATCATCAGTGAAGCCTCCGTCACAGTATCTGCAATGGATTAATTGTTTTTTATTTTTTTCTCTGGATCAGTCCCAACCCGGCAACCCCGTAGAGCAGGTGGGGCAGCAAGGCGGCCGGTGCCGGCGACATAACGCCGCCTTTGCCCAATGCCAGTGAAAAGGAGAGAATAAACCAGAAAGAAAAGCCAATCACCAGGCTTAAGCCGATCCCTCTGGCTGTGCCGCCGCTGCGCCGGCCGCCAAGGGAAAAAGGGATGCCGAGCAGCACCATAATCGGGCAGGCAAGGGGAAAAAAGAGCTTGTGGTACCGTTGAACCTCATATTCTGTTACATCAATGCCAATGTTTTTTACTTTGTCAATATAATGCTGTAGTTCCCGGAAATTCATCTCCTCAACCGCTTTCTGGGGAATGAGAAAATCTTTCGGCTGTTCACTGATTGCCAGAGAAACCTGTTGCTGTCGGTTAAATTCCTGCAGATCTGAACGTCCTTCATGGTAGGAAAAGGTGCGGCTGTTTACCGCAAAACCGGTCCATATGCCATGCTGATAGACGATTTTTTCCGCATCAACCCGACGTATAAGGCAGGACTGCTCATCCAGCTGATAGATGGTTGCCCCGCGAATGGTGTCTTCTTCCGGGATCAACTCTTTGAAATGATAGATATAATCCTGCCCCGTATACCATACGTTCTGCAGATTGAAAAGTTTCTTTTCCTTTTTCTGCTTGATGATCACGGTCTTGATATGCTTGGCCCGGGCGAAGGTTGCGGGTACCAGGTATTCGGTCATGGCAAAGGTGAGCAGGGCTGCGCAGATGCCGACGATAATCAGCGGCAGGCTCAGCTGGCGCAGGGTGAAGCCGCAGGCCCGGAAAGCGACCAGTTCGTTGTTTTGTCCCATGCTGCCTAAAGTGAGCATGGTAGCCAGCAGAAGCGACAGGGGAATAAACTGTGAGGCATAGAATGGCAGCTGGTTGAACAGGTAGACGATGATAATAAATGGTCCCACATGATTTTCAATGAAATCATCAAGGCTGCCGAAAAACTCGAGCAGGAGATAGATCGAAAGGAGGGCCAACAGACTCAGGGTGAAAATCTGCAGGAATTCTTTGGTGAGATAACGTTGATAAAGCCGCATACTGTCCCGTGGGAAGACAAGCGTAACAGAAGATAAACAGTGCCGGATCATAGCAAAAAAAACCATCCGGGGCAATCTATCAATGCAAAGCGAAAAGACTCCGGAGCTTTTCCCCTGTTTGCAGGAAAGGATGGCATTGCAACAGGCTGGTTTGTAATAGCTGTTGACAACTGAAGCTATTTGTATTATAAGTCCAGGCATATGTACCGTGTTGCGGGGTGGAGCAGTCCGGTAGCTCGTCGGGCTCATAACCCGAAGGTCGTAGGTTCAAATCCTGCCCCCGCTACCAAACATTACCGAGGGGTTGCGTTGGAAAAGCGCAACCCCTCTTTCTATCTGCCCCAAGGTGTAATCCCTGCCTGAATAAGGAGCTTCACGCACTCATACACTGCTGTGTTCACATCGCCGCTCATTCTAGCCGGCAAATCTGGTCGCTTACAAGGCGTTCAACGTCTTATCTTATTCATGCTCATCAGTGATCCGAAAAATAGATGTTCCCGTAGTAGGAAGTTGCCTTTCCCTTGCTGTTGTCGGTGTCGGTCATCAAAGCAATGGCGTCGATGTAGCGAATATCCTTGGCGAACAACTTTTTGAAATCATCCTTCAGGTTGCGTTTTTCACCATACCAGGTTGCAGCTTTGTCTTCTGTCGACCGCAGGGCCAGCATCATGGCATTTGGGCCAGCAAAAGCGTTGGGCCAGAAATGATCTTTGGGGGAGCTGGCGGCCCAGACATAGTTGATTGCCAGAGTTTTCCAGAAGAGCAGGCCGCCGTCGACAACCACATAGACCCTGGCGGCATAATCGTTGCCGGCCTTGCTTTGTTCATTGAGCGGCGGGAGGCGGTTTTCGATGCGCCACTGCCAGCTGAGGTAGGGGGTTTGCTCCAGATCAATCCTGACCTTTTTAAACAGTCCCGAAGCACTGGCCAGGCTCTCGGCTTTGAGGGCGGTGACTTCGTCAATGGGGCACAGCCGGTAGCTGGTGGTGCCGGAAAATACCTTGGTCTGCCAGCCGTCCAGCTGGCTGGCGGAAAAATGGCCGACGGTGACTTTTTCCGCATGGGCCAGGCTGGCGGCGCAGAGGCATAAGAGCAGTGTCAGGGTAAGGATCGGCCGGGCAGCCGATTGAACTGGCTTTGAAAAGAGGATGGTTGTTGTCTGAAACACCGGGTCAGTAGCCCAGCATGCCGGCGATCTGCAGCAGCTTTTCCTGGTCGGAGACGTCGCCAACCAGTTCCGGAATGACCTTGATCGTTTCAGCTGTCCGGTCGGCCAGGCTTTTCTGCCAGCGCAGCTGGTTGTCCCGCTTGGCTTCGAGAAAAGCATTGTCCTGGCAGACTGCCGCCGGCAGCATTTTGTTCATGATGTAGCCGTTCAGGGAGATGCCGAATTCCTGCAGCGACCTGCCGATGAACAATGACTGCTCAACCGGCAGCCGTTCGGGATTGGTGACTACCCAGGCGGTGGCATCTGTGCGCAGCATGGTCATGACTTCTTCCGTCAACAGCCGCCAGTTTTGAATCAGCTCCAGAGGGTTGACCTGGTTGAGAACCCCTTTGACCTTCAGGTAGAGTTTCTGCGCCTGGGTCAGATGGGTGTAGAAGAGCTGCTGGACAAAGAGGAGATTGAGGGTGGTGGTAGTGGGGGCGGTATCCCAGATGATCATGTCATGGCTTCCCGATTTGCAGAGCGTCAACACATAATCAAGCATAAACTCTTCGTCGATTCCCGGCGCCCCCTCGATATAGTCGATGATATCCCTGCCCACCGGCAGAAAGGAGGAGATGACCGTATAGATCTCATCAGCAAACTTTTCCCGCCAGAGCTTCAGGACAACATCGCGGGTCAGTTCCACCACGTCGAGATTATCGGCAACCGAGGTGATGCCGTGGGCGAAATCCCGGTGAAAAATTTCCTTCAGGGAGCCCGCCGGATCGGTGGAAACGATGACGGTCTTGCAGGTCTGGGCATAATGGAGGGCGGTGGCCACCGACATGGTGGTTTTACCAACGCCGCCCTTGCCGGTAAACATGATAATTTTAGTGTGCTGGCTAGCCATTGCCTTTAATCCGTTTTGCGTTCGAGATGTGGCTACCGGCTTGTTTTCCCGGCCGCCACATCCCGGACAACAGAGATGTTAGTAGTTCTCTCCCAGCAGTTCAAAATGGGCCTGGGGATGGGCACAGGCGGGACATTCTTCCGGAGCGCCACTGCCTTCGTGGAGGTAGCCGCAGTTCCGGCATCGCCAGACAACCGCCTGATCCCGTTTGAAAACCCGGCCGGCGTCGATATTATTCATCAGATCAAGGTAGCGTTTCTCATGCTGTTTTTCGGCCACGGCAATGGCGGTAAAAATATCGGCGATTGCCGGGAACCCCTCTTCCCGGGCGATGACCGCAAACTCAGGATACATCACCAGATGTTCATGGTTTTCACCGGCGGCGGCATCCTTGAGATTGTCGATGGTGGAGCCGACAACGCCGGCGGGAAACGCGGCGGTCACTTCAACGTCGCCGCCTTCAAGGAGCTTGAAGAGCCGTTTGGCGTGCTCTTTCTCCTGGTTGGCGGTTTCCTCAAAAATGGCGGAAATCTGAACATAGCCTTCTTTTTTCGCTTTGCTGGCGTAGTAAGTATAGCGGTTGCGGGCCTGGCTTTCGCCGGCAAAGGCGGTGAGAAGATTTTTTTCGGTTTGGGTTCCTTTCAGACTGCTCATATCAACCTCCTGTGGTCTTTTTATGTAAAGAGTTATGGATGGCGCAAGCCATGGTCATTCAATTAATAGAGAATGCCTTCCTGAGCGTCAAGTGTTATTTTGGCCGGTGGGCACGCTGGTCATCCGGCGGCTGAAATTTCGTCCAACGCATAAAGCCGTCGGGATATGGTTTCCGCTCATTCTCGCCAGCCATCCCTGGCTGGCTCCGAGGTGCCCGCCGCGAATCACCATCCAGGTGATTCGTCCGGCACCCAAAACCGCTCGAAACCATATTCCGACGGCTTCATTCAGTGCAGACAGGAGGTTTCGACCTGCCTGGCAGGCGTTTCGTGCTCAGACGGTGCCAAGATAGGCAATGCAGGAGATCTCCACCAGGGCTCCTTTCGGCAGCCGGGCGGCTTCGATGGCCTGGCGGGCCGGCTGCGGGTCTGTGGTGAAATAGCTGCCATATACCTCGTTCATGGCGGCGAAATCCTCCATGCTTTGGAGAAACACCTCTGTTTTGACCACCTGTGACAGCCCGGCGCCGGCGGCCTTCAGCACTGCCTGCAGGTTTTCCAGCACCTGCCGGGTCTGTTCCTGGATGCCGCCTGCCACCAGCCGGCCGCCGGCTGGATCCATCGGAATCTGGCCGGCCAGAAAGAGAAAATCACCGGCCCGGATGCCCTGGGAATAGGGCCCGATAGCCTGGGGGGCGCTGCTGGTTGCTATCCTGCTGATTGTCATTCTGTCTGCCTCCTCTTTTCATTTTCAATCTCTTTTTCTTCAGCCTTTAACCTTTAACCTCGATCCACATACCATAAATTCCATCCCCCGGCTTGATTATTTATCCGGCATCCATTATACCGTAAGGATGAATTATCAGTCTCTGATTCCTTATTTGGCGCCACCATTGGTGGGGGCGGCTATCGGTTATTTTACCAACTACCTTGCCATCCGTATGCTGTTTCGGCCGCTGGAGCAGAAGAAGTTTTGTGGCATCCCGGTTCCCATGACCCCCGGGATTATCCCCGCCAAGCGGAAAGAACTGGCCACCAATATCGGCCGCATGATCGGTGATCACCTGCTGACCCATGAGGTGATTGTTTCCCGGCTGCAGCGCCGCGATTTTCAGGATGGCATCTATCTGGCCATAGCCCGGCGTTTTCAGGATGTTTTTGAACAGGACTTGGGGACCCTCAGCTCGCTCTTCCCGGCTGATTTTCACGGGGATATGGAGCACCTGGTGGACCGCAGCCGCCATTACCTCTATGGTATGGTCGATCAGCTGGTTGAGCATCCAGCCACTGACCGGCTGGTTGATGATTTCGTCCGGCAGTTAGGCGACCAGCTGCTGGCGGCCAACCTATCGTCGATCATTGATGTAGATGCCTATGCCCGTTTTCGTCTGCGTCTGCGGGATGGGTGTGGCAACTGGCTGCGGTCGGACGCTGTCAAAGGCTGGGTCGCCAAAGAATTCGATCAGGGTTTTTCCCGTCTGCTGGCGACGTCCAAACCCCTGGCCCAGGTTATTCCGAGTGATCTGCGCGAACTGCTGATTGGACAGTTGAAACAGGAACTTCCCGGACTGATGGCCAGCCTGAGCCGGCTGCTCTATGATCCCAATATCCGCCAACGGATTAAAAACCGGATCCACCAGGCCATCGATGCCTATGTGAGCAAAATGGGCTTCTGGAAAAAGTTGCTGGCCAGCTGGGCTTTACAGGAGGACCTACTGGCCAGAAAAATTGATGAGCTGGTAGATGTGGCTGGCGAAGATATTGCCGCGGCCCTCCAGCAGCCGCAGGTGCAGGAAAAGGTGATGCAGCTGATTGCCGATCGTTTTGATGCTTTTCTGCAGATACCGGTCAATGAGTTGGCAAAGAAAGTCTCTTATCAGAAGCTGGCGGGCATACGGGACTATCTCAAGGGGAAGTTTCTTGATCTTCTTGGCCGCCAGGAAACGACTGAGCGCTGCTTCACCCTTTTTGAGCAGCTGCTGATGACTATCCGCGACCGGTCTTTTTCGCAGCTGGCCGAGGCTGTTGGATTTGAAGGGGTTTCGGCGGCGATGGGCTCCCGGATTGGTGCGCGACTGATTGCCGAGCTGCGTTCATCCCAAGTCAAACGCCACCTGACCAACCATTTCCATGAACTGGTGTGTAACTATTTCTACCAGACGCCGATTGGCAAACTTTCACTGAAGATTCCCTATGAGGTGCTGGAGCGGGGAATTGCCTTTACCCACCGGAAAGCCTGCAACCTGATGGAAACGGAGCTGCCCAACCTGACTGACCGGATAGACATTCCGGCCATGGTTGAGGAGCGGATCAACGCCCTGCCGGTTTTACAGGTGGAGGCCCTGCTGATGGATATCATGCGGGAGCACTTCACTTATATAAATATATTTGGTGGTGTCCTGGGGGCCATGATCGGCGGCTTCCAGGTTGTTTTTATGCGTTTTTTCTATTGAGAACGGGAGCGTGCCCCTTTTAAGGAGCGGCGGTAAAAGTCTGAAGGTTGTGTTCGATTGTTTTACGGGCCTGCTCAGCCAGGGGAGCGATATCTGCAGGCTTGGCATAATCCGGCGGCATGAGGGGTGCATCGATCTTCAGAGTGATGCTTCCCGGTTTAATGGCCATCGCCCCTTTGGGCTGCAGTTCCCCGGCCCCGACAATGGTTACCGGCAGGATGGGCAGGCCCAGCTGAGCTGCCAGAATAAAGGCGCCTTTCTTGAAATTGCCGAGTTCTTTTCTGCCGGTTGATCTGGTGCCTTCGGGGAAAACCACGATGGAGAGCCCCTTTTCTTTGAGCAACTTACCCCGCTGACGCATGGTGGCGATGGCCTGCTCCCGGTTTTGCCGGTCAATGACGATGCTGTCGCTGTAGCGCAGGAGTAGACCAAACACCGGGATTTTGGTAAGTTCTTTTTTGGCGACCATTCGACAGTGCAGGCCGGAAGCGGTCAGTAGAATGTAGATGTCGAGGAAACTGCGATGGTTGGCGATAACCATATACTGGGTGCCGGGTTTCAGGTTTTCGCTGCCGACAACCCGCACACTGATGCCGCTGCCCCTGAGAATCCATGTTCCCCAGTAATGGGCGCAGAGATTGTGTCCTTTCAGTTTCCAGGCCGGGGGGAGAAGACAGAAAAGGAGGCCCAGGGTGGACCAGAGCAGGGTGCTGATTCCCACCAGGAGATTCGAATAGGTGCCGAGTACAAGTTTTTTCAGTAGCTTCATGGAGGTTCCGTGGTAGTTTATTGGTGCCAACTGTTGTCTATACCGTGAGCTGTTGCATATTGAAAGAAAAAACTTGCTTTTCGTGAATAATAGTGGTAGCTTCCTCTCGTTAATTGGGCTCAGACATGCGGAGTTTTCTCAAAGTGGGCTAGGACTGGCCCACTTTTTTTTTCTTTTTCGCCATGGTTGAACATTGATTGCCCATCCGCTGCTTCGGCATTCCGGATGGCAACGGGAAAGGAATTGGAACACTGGGCGTCCCAGAAAAGAGAATAGCGCAGGCGTTGGAGAGTATCAGTTTGCTGAGCGGAGAGTTGCTCGAATCCCTTGGCTATGAGCTGGTGGACCTCGAGTACGTGACCTCCGGCTCCCGCGGAATTTTGCGGCTTTATATTGATCAGCCGGGTGGGGTTACCCTTGGTGACTGTGCAACGGTCAGCCGGCAGCTGGGGGCCCTGCTGGAAGTTGAGGATGTCGTGCCCTTCAGCTATATTCTTGAGGTGTCATCCCCGGGGTTGAATCGGCCCCTGAAACGGGCCAAGGATTTTCTTGCCCATTACGGTCGAAAAATTAAGATTAAAACGAAAGTGCCGGTTGAGGGGCGCCGGCGATTTATTGGCACATTGCAGGAATATGACCAGGAGAATAATCGCCTGGTGCTGGCTGCGGATGACGGGTGTCATACACTTGAAGTAGCTAATTTCAGCAAATGTAATCTGGTGTATGAATTTCCAGAGGCGGGTAAAACAAAAACAGGTAGGGGATAGGTTTATGTCTTCCAGTTTGAAATTTATTCTTGATCAGGTCAGCAAGGAAAAGGGTATTCCCAAAGAGATCCTGATTGAGGCCATTGAATCTGCCATGGTGACTGCTTCCCGTAAGAAGCTGGGCCAGGGGAGAGATATTGAAGCCAGTTTCAACGAAGAGAGCGGTGAAGTCGAGCTGTTTGAGTTTGTTGAAGTGGTTGAAAATCCAGAGAATTCCTATACTGACATCTCGCTGGAAGAAGCCAGGGAGTTTGATCCTGACGCTGAGTATGGTGACAGCTTGGGGCTGAAACTGGATACGTCTGAATTTGGCCGCATTGCCGCCCAGACTGCCAAACAGGTCATCATGCAGAAGATCAGAGAGGCGGAGCGGGAAAGTATTTTTGAAGAGTTTCATGAACGGATTGGTGAAATTGTCAGCGGTACCGTTCAGCGGATGGAGCGGGGCAACCTGATTGTTAATCTCGGCAAGACCGAGGCCATCCTGCCTCGGGCGGAAACCATTCCCCGGGAAACGTTTCGCCAGGGTGAACGGGTGCGGGCGCTGCTTCTGGATGTTGAAATGACCGTCAAGGGACCGAAAATTGTCCTTTCCCGGACGCACCCTAAATTTCTGATTAAATTATTTGACGCTGAAGTGCCGGAAATCTTTGAAGGGATTATCACTGTCCAGGGTGCCGCCCGTGAACCCGGCATACGGGCAAAAATTGCCGTTTTTACCAATGATCATGATGTGGATCCGGTGGGTGCCTGCGTCGGGGTTCGCGGGTCCCGGGTGCAGAATGTCGTCCAGGAGCTGAAGGGTGAGAAGATTGATATTATCCGCTGGAATCCGGATGATGTCCGTTATGTCTGCAATGCCGTATCGCCGGCCCAGATCAGCAAGATTATTCTCGATGAGAACAATCAGGCGATGGAGATTATCGTTCCCGATGATCAGCTTTCGCTGGCTATCGGGCGAAAAGGGTTGAATATTCGTTTGGCTGCCAAGCTGACCGGCTGGCATCTTGATGTAAAATCCGTTTCAAAAGTAGCTGGTGATTTTGAGCGGCTCTATGAATCGTTGCAGGAGGTTGAAGGCCTTGATAATGTGACCATGGAGCTGCTTTATGATAATGGTTATCGGCAGCTGGAAGACCTTGTTGCCGCTTCCCCGGAGGAGCTGGAAGAGGTGATTGGTACCGATGGGGCTGATGCCAAGCAGCTGGTTGCCTGCGCCCAGCGGGCCATAGAGCAGGCCCGCCTGGCGGCTGAACAGCAACGGGAGGAAGAACAGGCGGCGGCTGAAGCTGCCCTGGAGGTTTCTGAAACTGCTGGTGCCGTTGGTAATCAGGATCCTGTTGCCGATGCCGAGAGTGGTGCAGAGATATCTGCAGAGGGCGAAGCGGATGTTTTGCCAGCCGAGGGTGATGAACGGTAAATGGCGGTGCATAGCGCAGAGCGAACCTGCCTGATCTGCCGTCGGCGAAAACTAAAAGCCGAGCTTTGCCGTTTTGTCCGCAGTGCTGATGGCCAGCTGATCTATGATCCTGCAGCGCGGGCTTCGGGACGGGGATTTTATTTGTGTTGTTCCGCTGCGTGCATCGGCAGTTTTGTTAAAAAAACTCAGCACAAGTCGTTGACCAGGTTTCACCTGCGGGGTTTTACCCCCGAAAGTATTCATCTTTTATGTAACAGCCACCTGTTGGAGCAGTAACCAACTTGTTGACAGCAGACAATACCTATCCATGTAGTTCAGCATCTTCCGGTGAAAGGGGTGACGCGTTTTGATTTTGGGGGAACAGGTTAAAATAAAGGTTTATGAGCTTTCCAGAGAACTGAATCTCAAGGATGCCGATCTGTTGGAGATTATTGCCAGCCTGGAGATTGGAGCCAGTAGTAAATTCAGTTCTCTGAAATATGAAGATGTTGAGAAAATCAAGACTTATTACCGTGAGCACCAAGGGCCGGCGGTAGTTGAAAAGCGTATTGCTTCTGGGGCTGTGCGCCGGCGACGGAAAGCTGCCAAGCCAGCGCCGGTAGAAGTACCTGTTGCCGGTGAAGCTCCGGCTGAAGAGCTGCCAGCGGAAGAAGTCCTGCCAGAAAGTGCTGCCAAGCAGGCCGCCGAGGAGGTTTCTGTCCCTGAACAGGAGGTTCTTGAACCGGTTGCCGAAGAGGTTGCCGCGGAATCGACAGCTGCCGAGGAAGAGATTGGCGAGCTTGAAGTTGAGCCTGTGCCGCCGGCAGGGGAAGTCACGGTTGAACCGGAGGTCTCAGCCGCCGATGAGGTGAAACCGGAAACTCCTCCCGCACCTGAGGCGGTGGAAAAATCGGCCAAAGGTAAAGCCAAGGGAGCACGGGTTATCGGCCGGATTGACCTTGAAAAACTTGAAAAGAAGACTGCCGGTCCGGGGCGCCAGCGACCGGTTCGTGAAGCGGCAAAACCTGCTGCCGGGACACGCCAGCGACCGGCTGCGGCAGCCCCCGATGTCGTGGCGCAGCCTGAAGTGCCGATTGAGGCCAAAAAAATTGGTCGCAAAGGCAAAAAGAAGGCTGAGGTTGTCGAAGAACAGGCTGTTGACGGGCGCCGGAAGAAGCAAAGCCTGAAAAAATCGGTGATCAAGGATCTGGACCAGCTGGATGGCGCCGGGATGCGTGGTCGTGGTAGAGGTAAAAAAGCCAAAGGCGGCAAAAAGCTTGGCCAGCAAACGGAAATTACTACTCCCAAGGAGAGCAAACGGGTTGTCAAGATAACGGATGTGGTGTCTGTCGGTGAACTGGCCAAGCGGCTTGGGGTGAAAGCTTCTGAGGTTATTGCCAGGTTGATGGGGTTGGGAATCATGACCACCATCAATCAGATGATCGATATTGATACCGCTGAACTGATCGCTTCGGAATACGGCCATTCGGTGGAGAATGTTGCTTTTGACGAACAGATTCTGCTGGAACAGGCTCCGGATGAGGAAGGATCGCTGCAGCCGCGTCCGCCGGTGGTTACGGTCATGGGGCATGTTGACCACGGCAAGACATCGCTGCTGGATGCTATTCGGGAAACCAGTGTTGCGGACCGCGAAGCCGGCGGCATTACCCAGCATATCGGGGCGTACTCGGTAGAATTGCCGAAGGGGAGGATATCCTTTGTTGATACCCCCGGCCATGAGGCCTTTACGACGATGCGCTCCCGTGGGGCCAGTATTACCGATATCGTTATTCTTGTTGTGGCTGCCGATGACGGGGTGATGCCCCAAACCATCGAATCGATCAATCACGCCCGGGCGGCGCAAGTGCCGATCATTGTGGCGGTCAATAAAATTGATAAAGCCAACGCCCAGCCTGATGAAGTGAAACGCCAGTTGAGCGAGCATGGTATTGTTGCTGAGGATTGGGGCGGCGATGCCATCTTTGTCGAGGTGTCGGCAAAGAAGCTGACTAATATTGATACGTTGCTGGAAATGGTTCTCCTCCAGGCTGAGATGATGGAATTGAAGGCAAATCCCGATAAAGCCGGCAAGGGGGTTGTACTTGAGTCAAGGCTCGATAAAGGGAAGGGTCCTGTGGCTACCGTACTGGTTAAGGAAGGGACCCTGCGAGCCGGTGATTATATCGTTGCCGGACTTTACAGTGGCCGGATCCGGGCATTAATTGATGACCGCGGCGTCCCGGTTGATACTGCCGGTCCTTCTATTCCGGTGGAAATTCTTGGTCTGTCGGGAGTGCCGTCTGCCGGTGATGACTTCAATGTTGTCAAGTCGGAAAAAATTGCCAAGGAGCTGGCTGATAATCGCCAGCATCAGTTCAGGGAACGGGAAATTTCCAAAACCAGTAAAATATCCCTGGAAGATCTTTTTGAACAGATCCAGGAAGGCGAAGTTGAGAAACTTAACGTTATTGTTAAGGCCGACGTCCAGGGGTCCCTTGAAGCGGTTACCGATTCATTGAAAAAACTGTCCACCGATAAGGTTAAGGTTGAACCGCTGCATGCGGCGGTGGGCGGCATCAAGGAAGCTGACGTCATGCTGGCGTCCGCTTCCAATGCAATTATTATTGGTTTTAATGTGCGTCCTGACATGAAGGCCCAGATGCTGGCCGAGCAGGAACAAGTTGACCTCAGGATGTATTCCATTATCTATGATCTTATTGATAATGTGAAAAAAGCAATGGAAGGTCTGCTGCAGCCGGAGATTAAAGAGATTCATCTGGGGCGGGCCGAGGTTAAAGAGGTCTTTTCCATCACCAAGATCGGTACTATTGCCGGTTGCCGGGTAACGGATGGCAAAATAAGCAGAAATGCCGGAGTTCGTCTGCTCCGTGACGATGTGGTGGTCTACGAAGGCAAGATCAGTTCCTTGAAAAGGTTCAAAGATGACGTTAAGGAAGTGCTGAACGGTTACGAGTGCGGCATCGGCATTGAAAAGTATAACGACCTGAAAGTTGGCGATGTGATCGAGGCCTACACCACCGAGGAAGTGGCGGCCACGTTATAAATCAACGGTATACGGTTTGTGGTACGGAGTGTCAGGACAAGCCGTGAATCTTCAGACTGTCTGTGCCCATGCATGTCGGTGTCTGCCAGGTAGAGCTCTTCCTGCCTGAGAATCGCTCCCTGAAGGGGAAAAGGCGGGTGCTTAAATCGCTGATTCAGCGGATCAGAAACACCTTTAATGTGTCGGTGGCTGAAACCGGCGGCCATGATGATTGGCAACGTTCGGTGCTGGCCCTGACCATAGTCAGCAAAGACCAGGCCTATGTTAACCGGGGGTTGGATAAAATCCTCGATTTTATTGAGGATGCCGGGACGGTCGTGGTTGGTGACTCTTCCCTGGAAATAGTATCCTTCCACGACTGCTGACCAGGATTGCTGGCCAGCCTTCATGCTTCTTGAGAAAACGATATGAGAAATCAGACCGTGCGCTGCCGTCGGGTTGCCGATTCTCTGAAAAAAGAGATTTCGTGTATGCTTTTGCAGGAGGTCAAAGACCCGCGGATTTCATTGGTGACGATTCTTGATGTTGCCGTCAGCCCCGACTTGAGTTTTGCCCAGGTTTACTACACGCTCCATGGTTCTGATGTCGACAAACGGAAAACCCAGGAGGGGTTGCAGAGTACCGCTGGTTTTCTGCGCCGCGAACTGGGTCGGCGTCTCCGTTTGAAGCGGATTCCGGAACTGCATTTTCGTTATGATGATACCGTTGATCGCGGTTTTGAGCTGGAACAGCTGCTGGATAGATTGTAGCAGAGCGGTGCTTGTGCCGGCAGATGTTTCCCGGTACCGTATGATTTTGTTAACGTTTCTTGAGGATAGTTGTCGTGTCTCTAGATCAACAACAGCTGCAGACAATGATCCGGGTATGCTCCGAGGCCAGGACCGTTCTCATTGCCACCCATGTCAACCCTGATGGTGATGCGGTTGGTTCGTCGTTGGCTCTTGCCGCCACCCTGCAGAAATTGGACAAGCAGGTTGTTGTCTATGATCCTGATCCGGTGCCCTATATGTTCAGATTTTTGCCGGGGGCGGATTTAGTTGTCAATACCTTGCCTGAGCATGAGACGTTTGACCTGCTGATCCTCCTGGACTGCAGTGAACCGGGCCGGGCAGGCAGGGAGATGGCCTCTTTTTCCGGTTATCGCCGGACAGCCTGTATTGATCACCATATTACCAATGATCATTTTGCCCAGTTCAACCTCATAGACCCCCAGGCAAGCGCAACGGCTGAGCTGGTGTATGAGGTTGTTGCGGCTCTTGATGCTGATTTTTCCCGTGATGTGGCTGTTAACCTCTATACGGCAATTCTGACGGATACCGGATCGTTCCACTATGAGAATGCCGGCCCTCGCTCCTTTGCAGTTGCCGGAAAACTGGTGGCCAAAGGGGTTGATCCCTGGATGGTGGCCCAGCATGTCTATGAAAGCGAGCCGCTCAACCGCTTGCAGTTGCTGGCCTATACCCTGCAGACGCTGCGCATCTCTGCAAATGGCAAGGCTGCCTGTGTCACGGTAACCCGGGAGATGTATGCCAAAACCGGGACGAATGCTGAGCATACGGACCGGTTGGTAAATTACCCTCGTTCCATCGATGGGGTGGAAGTGGCTTTCATGCTCAGGCAGACAGGTGAGCGGTCCTATAAGCTGAGTTTTCGTTCCCGGGGCATGGTGGACGTTGCATCCCTGGCACAGGAGTTTGGCGGTGGCGGCCATAAGAATGCCGCCGGCTGCCACCTCGATGGTTCTGCCGATGACATTATTGCCATGGTTTTTGCAAAACTGGATGATCTGCTGGAGGTGACCCGGGGGGCAGGCGGTTTCGCGGCTGTTTCACCAAAGGCCTGATGGACGGCTTCCTGGTAATTGATAAACCTGCAGGGATGACTTCCCAGGGGGTTGTTTCGCGGGTCAAACGCCTGCTGTCAGTCCGTAAAGCCGGTCACACTGGGACGTTAGATCCCCTGGCTACGGGGGTTCTGCCCGTTGCTCTTGGTAAGGCAACCAGGCTGATTCCCTTTCTTGACGAGTCGATCAAGGTGTATCAGGGTGAGATGCAGCTGGGGATCGAAACCGATACCTATGATATCCAGGGTGCCGTTGTTTGTCGGCACAAGGGGCGGCTGAACTTTTCCCGGGCCGAGATAGAACAGGCTTTCATGTGTTTTACCGGCACCTTTCTCCAGGTGCCGCCGGTCTATTCGGCACTCAAGCACCAGGGAAGACCTTTGTATGCCCTGGCGCGCAGCGGCAATCCGGTGGTGCCACCACCCCGGGAGATAACGGTTTCCTCCTTTGTGCTGCTGGCAGTTGAGCTGCCGAACGTGGTGTTCAGGGTCCACTGTGTTCGCGGGACCTATGTTCGTTCTCTGGTTCACGATCTGGGGCATTATCTCGGCTGCGGTGCAACACTGACCGGTCTTCGCCGTGAACAAAGCGGCCCCTTTACCCTGAATCAGGCAATTGATCTTGAAAGGTTGCAGGATCTAGGTGAGCCGGAGGGATTTCCGGCTATGTTGTCCATGAGCAGCGTTCTTGGATCCATGCCGTCCGTAACGATTGCCGATCCTGGGCAGCTGGCTTTGGTTAAAACCGGTTCACCCCTGTCGGTACAGGAGGTGGAACAAAATTTTGAGCAGCCGCCGGGTACTTTCTGCCAGATTCTTGATCCGGTGGGAAGATTGTTGGCCATCGCCTGCCTGGTTCTTGAAGATGATCACCGTAAACTGCGGATGAAACGGGTTTTTTGGCAATAAATTCTTTACATTACCATGGTCCTGTGGTAGGCAAAAAGTGCATATGTGGCCTTGGTTAGGACAGTATTACAGTTTGGAGGAAGAGAAGAGACAATGGTTATGGAAAATGAGCAGAAAAAGACAGTTATTGAAAAGTACAGACTTCATGATAGTGATACCGGATCTCCTGAGGTTCAGATTGCTTTGTTAAGTGAGAGGATTACCTATCTTACCGAGCATTTCAAAACCCATAAAAAGGATTTCCATTCGCGTCGGGGGCTTTTGAAGTTGGTCGGCCAGCGCCGTCGCCTGCTTGATTATCTGAAAAAGAAAGAGTTTCAGCGTTATAAGAATGTTATTGGCAGTTTGGGCCTGCGGCGTTAGGTCGGGCTTCTGTTGTGACATGTTGGCTGGCAGACAGACGAGCAGGGGGATTCCCCTGCTTTTTGTTAAATCAAAAAACGCAATTGCAGGAAGGCTTGAGTTCATTGGAGAACTTCATTGCAGTCCCTTCCTAGCTTGCACAAACGAAAAAAATAGGAATCTGAATGCAGAATTTTTGTCAAATCGAAGTTGAAAAGAGTAGTGTTACCCTGGAAACGGGAAAAATGGCCAAGCAGGCCAGTGGTGCTGTTGTGGTCAGAGCCGGTGATACGGTTGTTCTGGTGACCGCAGTGGCTGAACGAAAGGGGCGGGAAGGAATTGACTTCTTCCCTTTGACGGTCGATTACCGTGAAAAGACCTATGCTGCCGGCAAAATACCAGGAGGATTTTTCAAGCGTGAAAGTCGCCCTTCTGACCGGGAAACATTGACTTCCAGGCTCATTGATCGGCCAATCCGGCCCCTGTTTCCCAAAGGATTTTCTTGCGAAACCCAGGTGATCGCGACGGTACTTTCTGTTGACGGCCAGCATGATGCTGATGTGTTGGCACTGACGGGGGCTTCAGCAGCTTTGATGATCTCTGATATCCCCTTTGCCGGACCGGTGGCCGGTGTCCGCGTCGGCCGGATTGATGGTCGGTTGATTGCCAATCCATCCGTCGACCAGATGGCTGAGAGTGATCTGGATCTGGTGATGGCCTGCAGCCGTGAAGCAGTGGTTATGGTTGAGGGTGGCGCCCATGAACTGGCTGAAGAAATTGTTGTTGAAGCCTTGGAGTTCGGCCATCAGGCCGCTCAACCATTCCTGCAGGCTCAGCAACAGATGGCGGCAAAGGTTGGTCGGCAGAAACGCCAAGTGGTGGCCCCCCAGCTCAATGAGCAGGTGTCCGCGCTGGTGCAGGGTGACTATGGTCCACGTTTTTCAGAAGGACTTGCCATCAATGATAAACTGGAGCGCCGGGATTATTTCAGTGATTTGAAAGGTGAGATCGCTGAAAAACTGGGTGCCCTGGAGATTCCGGTAAATGATTTGGGGGAAATCTTTGAACATCAGTTGGCGGCTGCCATCAGAAAGCAGATCCATCGGCAGGGGGTCAGGATTGGTGGGCGGTCCGTCGATGAAGTAAGACAAATTACCACCGAGGTGGGGCTGCTGCCCCGGGTCCACGGTTCAGCCCTCTTCACCCGCGGTGAAACCCAGGCACTGGTTACGGTGACTCTGGGAACATCGTCGGATGAGCAGCGGATAGATGCCCTTTTGGGGGAGAGTTTCAAGCGGTTTATGCTGCATTATAATTTCCCTCCTTACAGTGTCGGTGAAGCCCGTTTCCTCCGTGGTCCCGGGCGGCGGGAAATCGGCCATGGGACGCTGGCCGAGCGGGCCTTGACGCCGGTTCTTCCCGCTGCCGAGCAGTTCCCCTATACCATCCGTGTTGTTTCCGAGGTGCTGGAATCAAACGGTTCATCGTCCATGGCAACCGTTTGTGGCGGTTCCCTGTCGCTGATGGATGGCGGTGTTCCCATCAAGGCGCCGGTAGCCGGTATTGCCATGGGTCTGGTTAAAGAAGGGGATGATTTTATCGTTCTCACTGATATCCTTGGTGATGAAGATCATGTTGGTGACATGGATTTCAAGGTGGCAGGTACCCGGGAAGGGATAACGGCCATCCAGATGGATATAAAAGTTACCGGTATCAGTCAGGAGATTATGAAAAAAGCTCTCAGCCAAGCCAGGGAAGGAAGATTGAAGATCCTTGGGGTGATGGAGCAGAGCCTGGCTGAGTCCCGGGCTGATATCTCTACCTATGCCCCCCGCATCCTGACAATTACGGTTCATCAGGATAAAATCCGTGACGTCATCGGGCCGGGAGGCAAGAATATCAGGGCGATTGTTGAAAAAACCGGAGCCAAGATTGATATCGAGGATAGCGGCGAGATCAAGATTGCTTCCGCCGATGAAAAAGCATCAGCAATGGCCATTGCCATGATTCGTGACCTGACCCAGGAGGCTGAAGTAGGTAAAATCTATCTGGGGAAAGTCCAGAAAATTATGGATTTTGGCGCCTTTGTTGAAATTTTCCCAGGAACTGACGGGCTGGTGCATATTTCCCAACTGGCTCACGAACGGGTCCGTGATGTGCGGGATATTCTCAAGGAAGGCGACGAGGTACTGGTGAAGGTGCTGGAAATTGATCGCCAGGGAAAAATCAAGCTTTCCCGTAAGGATGCTCTGGACAGCCAGGCATAAGCTAGGTGCTGTTAAAGGATATGTGTCGGTGACGTAAAAGGCGGGGGTATCACCCCCGCTTTTTTTTGTGGCGGCCGCCATTGATGCCGCTTTACAAAATTTCAGCTGATGACTATACTGAAAAGTGATTGTACGATGGAAACACTGCTGTATGCGGGGTTTGATCAAGGTTGTTGGCAAGCGAACTCTATGGATTGGTTGATGGTCTGCAGATTGTCCATGGAGACTGATAGCGGGTGAGGAAAGGATTGTTCTGTGGCTGGAAAAGATTACTATGCCGTACTTGGCGTCGATAAAAAGGCTTCTGAAGAGGAGATTAAAAAGGCATTTCGCCGGTTAGCCCGCAAATATCATCCTGATATGAATAAAGATGATGCTGAATCGGAAAAGAAGTTCAAGGAGATTAATGAGGCCTATGAGGTTCTGGGAGATCAGCAGAAACGTAAAGAATATGATATGTATGGTGCTACCTTCCAGCAGCCCGGAGGCTTTCATGGCCATCCGGGAGCTGGTGATTTTGGCTTTGATCTCAATGACCTCTTTGGCGGCCGTGCGGGTGGTCGATCACGTACCTTTACCCCCGGAGGCGGTGACTTTTCCCATGTTTTTTCCGACCTCTTTGGCGGTTCCGGTGGCGGTGGTTTCCAGCAGGGACCGCACAAGGGCCATGATATCAGCTATGAAGTGGAAATCAGCTTTGCAGATGCGGTTCATGGGACAGAACTTGTTCTGCAGATTAATAACCGCAAAGTAACGGTGCGCATTCCCCCTGGGATCAGCAACAACGGGAAATTGCGGGTTAAGGGCAAAGGCCAGCCGGGAATCCACGGCGGCCCTCCGGGGGACCTGTTGCTGCGCGTTAAGGTGCTGCCCCATGAAATTTTTGCCATGAATGGTTACAACCTCCATTGTCAAGTGAAAATCCCAGTGACCTTGGCGATGCTTGGCGGCCGGGTTGATGTTCCCACCTTTGATGGTAAGGCGGTGCTTAGCCTGCCGCCCGGAACTCAATCGGGTCAGAAATTTCGCCTGCAGGGTAAGGGGGTAAAAAAAGGCAAGTCCGGTGCCCATGGTGATGAGATCGTCGAGATTGAGGTCCAGATTCCCAAAAAACTTACGCCTGAGGCCAGGAAACTGGTTGAACAGTTGGCAGCGGCCATCTCCGCCGCCTGATGGCCGGCAGCATCCGGAACTGGTGTCTGACCGGTGAAGAGTTTTGCTTTCCGACCTCTGGTCCTACCCTTTTTGCAGATGTTGGCGGCGGTTGCCTGGCCGGTGCTGCTGCCGGCGGGCTGGCTTTATCCTTTGTTTGCCGTCTTAGCTGCCTGGATTTACTATCGATTAAGTCGATACTATAACCCCCAGGCCGAAATTCGAAAAACGGTTGTTTTTTCCTTCCTATTTTTTTCCACCCTGCTTTCCTCTCTCGTTGCTCTGCGGGTGGCAGCAAGAGTTTCCTCCTTTTCTGTCCGGCAGGAAGCAATGCCGTCAGCCCCATCAGAGAAAACTTTTTTAACGGTAGTAATTACCGGCTTCCCGGAAGGGTATTATGATTCCTGGATGGTGCCGGCAGCCATGGTCGGTGAAGCTGGCCATGCTGCTGGCGGGGATTCTGCCGGGGGGGTGAAGCTTTTGCTGCGCCTGCCGGCTGCTTCCTATGACGACCCTCGTCTGCCGCTTGTTGGTGATCTGGTGCGCCTTGAAGCGTCGTATCGTTCTTACCGCCCGCCAAAACATCCATTTCTGGCATTCCGGGCCTATCAATGGATGGCGAGTGACCGGCGTGTCTTTGTCCGGGTGGATGATTGGTCCGGTAGTGCTGTTATTGCAGAACGTTCTACCGGCAGTTGGTTGCGGCCCGTCGATCGGTTGCGCCGCTGGATATACGGTAAGGTCGCTTCAAGAGCCGCGCCGGAACATGTCATGGGTATCGTACAGGCCATGCTGCTGGGTACCAGGGATAAACTGACTCCGGAGATAAAAGATCTGTTTCTTGATCTTGGTGCCTACCATTTGTTTGCCATCTCCGGTTTGCACGTCGGCATTGTGGTTGCTTTTCTTTTTGCCGTTTCCTGCCAGCTTTTCAACCGCCTGTTCCCGTGCCTTTTTGTTGCCGGCCCGCGCAAGGTTGCCGCCGGCATTGCCTTGCTGAGCTGCTGGTTCTATGTTCTGATCACCGGTATGCACCTGCCGGCGGTGAGGGCTGGGATCATGGCCAGTGTTTTTCTCCTGTCGATCATGGTGGATGCGGCTGATGACCCATTCAGCTCTCTGCTGGCAGCAGTGATCATTATTCTCGCTCTCTGGCCTCAAGCTCTCTTTCAACTCTCGTTTCAGTTGTCGGTGGCTGCGGTTGCGGCAATCCTGTTGGCGTTAACGGTCTATTATCGGACAGCGGCCGGCTGGTTGACACTGGCAGCAGATAAGGGAGGGTGGGGAACGTGGCTGTCTGCGGGCACCACCTGGACTGCATTGATCCTGGTTATCGGCTTGGCAGCCTGGCTGGCCACCGGGCCACTGCTGCTCAACCGGGTCCATTTTCTGACACCTTTTTCCTTGGTCAGCAGCCTGATACTGGTTCCTGTTTTCTCCTGTCTTATTCTCCCCCTGGGGTTTGTAACCCTGCTGTTGTTGCCATTGCCGTTGCTGGGCACCGCTTGCCTTGGGCTTTTGACTATGGTGACCGGAATAATGATCAATGGCTGTCAGTGGGTCCATTCCCTGCTGCCTGGTCTCCGCTGGTATGCTGCTTCTTTTACTGCCGTTGAACTGATACTCTACTATGCTTTCTGGCTCATCGTCGGGATGCTGTGTTGTCGTCGTAAAAAAGTTGTTCCCCTGCTGCTGCTCGCTCTCCTGATGTTTGTCATGATGGTGGATGGTATTGTCTGGTATGATCGTCGCTTCCAACGGGATCATATCGCTATTTCAGCTTTTGTCGGCGGTTTTTCCCAGGCAATGATTGTTGAAATGCCAACGGGGGAGGTGCTGCTGGTTAATGGCGGCAGTTTTGCCAACCAGGATTTTTCCATGGTGGAATCAATTATTGCCCCTTTCTGCTGGTCACGCAAAATTGGTCATATTGATGTTCTGATATTGACCAACCCTCAACGTGGGGCGGTGGCCGGGCTTGATTTTATGATTGAACATTTCGGTGTCAGGGAAATCTGGTACAACGGCCTGTGGACCGGCTACCCGCCTTTTCGTGACTTTTATGCCAGGAGCAAAGAAAAAGGGGTCCGTTGGCGGAAGTTGACCGACTTTTCCCGAGCCTGGATATTCAACCGGGTAACCCTGAAGGCGGTGGCTCCCCCGGCTAACGATATTCAGCTGCTAGCGCCCTGGCGGACGTTTCTTGATGAGATGGCTTTATCCATGACCATACAATTTGGCGACTGCCAGGCATTGATATGGGGTGGATCGCCGACCGGGCTGCAGCGCTACGGTGTCCCGGAAGGGCAAGGTCAGCTTGATCTCCTATTTTGCATTCAGTCTCAGCCTGCTTCGGTGCCGATGGACGCTCAAGCACCGATGGTTGTGGTTCTCCCCAGCGTGTTCGCCGGCGGTAACGTTGACAAGTGGCCGAAAGGATCGCTTGTCTGGCAGACCAGGTCAGACGGTTTTATTGAGTGTCATCTGTTTGCTGACGGCAAAATCCGTATCAATAAAAAGACGTCCTTCTCCCAGGTGTCCCCATCCAGACATACGCCGGCTGCTAGGTAAATTTTTCCTATTGCTAATTCCGGGGTCCTGCGTTATCAACAAAGATCAGCGAATAAAGAGGGCTGCTGCTCGATCATTAAATGGCCCAAAGACAAGAACCTGGTTGACTGATTCTCACTTCCTGGAGCTGCCAAGGTTCATGTTCTGAGCGGCTTTGGGTGTCTGGAGGACATCTCGGAGTCGGCTGCAAGTGGCCGGTAAGAACGAGCGGGAATCTGAACTCTGGTGCTTGCCGGCCCTGGCATTCCTCAACGGAGAAAAAAGTTGCTTGATACGATAAAGACGTTCATGAAAGATCGAAATGATGGAGAGTGGTTGTGGGACTAAATGCCATAAAAGGTTTCAATGATATTTTGCCGACTGAGACCCAAGCCTGGCAGTGGATTGAGCAGGCTTTTCGCCAGCTGCTGGCATCATATGATTACGGCGAGATTCGTCTGCCGATCCTGGAGTATACGGAACTGTTTTCCCGTAGTATCGGTGATGATACCGATATCGTTGAAAAAGAGATGTATACCTTTGCTGATCGTTCGAACCGGAGTTTGACTCTGCGGCCTGAAGGCACGGCTTCGGTGGTGCGGGCTTTTATTCAGCACGGGTTGGCAGCGACCAGGGAAATCAATAAGCTGTATTACCTCGGCCCTATGTTTCGCTATGAAAGGCCCCAGAAAGGCAGGTATCGGCAATTCTATCAGTTGGGGGCGGAAGTGTTTGGCGAGGAGTCTTTTTGCCAGGATGCTGAGATGCTGATCATGTTGGCACGATATTTTCATGTTCTTGGTATTAGCTCGGCAAAATTGCACCTGAACTCTCTTGGTTGCGAACTGTGCCGTCCGGCCTATCGGCAAGCATTGCAGGGTTATCTCGAGCAGCGAATGACCGCTCTCTGTGCTGACTGTCACCGGCGGGTGCCCCAGAATCCCCTACGGGCTCTGGATTGCAAGCAGTCATCATGCCGGGCGGTGATGGCTGAAGCACCGAAAATTTCCGATTATCTTGGTGATGCCTGCCGGGAACATTTTGCTGGTCTTACAGGCCTGTTGGATCAATCAGGGCTTGAGTATACGATTGATCCTTTCATGGTCAGGGGGTTGGACTATTACACTCGGACAACGTTTGAATTTCTTGCCGGTGACCTGGGAGCTCAGAATGCTGTTGCTGCCGGCGGCCGGTATGATCGTTTGGTGGAGGCGTTGGGGGGGTGTGCAACCCCTGCCATTGGTTTTGCCATAGGTCTGGAACGACTCAATATGCTGGTTGATAACGCTGACGTTCCCGAATCGGATCCATTTATAGCCTTGGTGGCTCTGGGAGAAACAGCGGCAACGTTCCTGTTTCCTTTGCTGCATCAGCTGAATCAGGAGGGGATCAGGGCGGTGATGAGTTTTAAGGAGAAAAGCCTCAAGAGTTTGTTGAAAAAAGCCGATAGGGATAAGGTGAGCTACGCCCTCCTTGCCGGTGACCAGGAGCTCAAAGAGGGTGCCGCAATCTTGCGTAACATGATGACTAAAGAGCAGCAGTCGATACCCCTGTCGCTGCTGGTTGAATCTATCAGGGAGGTTTTCCATGGGCATCAAAATAACTGATCCGTCAGCAGTCCCTGCTACCGGTGGTTCCGGAAAAAATCGTCCGGTATCGGAACAAAATGCTGCGGGTAATTTTCAGGATCTGCTTCGCAGCCGGATTGATGCTTCGCACCAGCAGAGCCAGGGGGTCCAGAAGGTTGCTGTTCCCCAAGCACCGTTTCCCGTCTATGAAATTGATGAATTGCCGGAGCTGCCCCAGGGGTTTGATTTGCGGGAAAAGGGTATTGCCGATACGGAGCGATTAATTGGGATTATGGATGCCTATCATGACAAGTTGGATAAGGGAACTGCCAACCTTTTTGACAAGCGAAGGCTGATAGAAGATATGGAGGCGGTGTCCCGCAACATGCTTGGCTATATGGCTCACTTGACATCTGCGGACAAGTTGTATACGCTAATGAGAGATTCGGTCGTTATGGCTCGCGTTGAGATTGAAAAATATGTCCGTGGTGACTATGGGTAAATGAGCCTTTTTTTTCCCAACCAGTATAATGATACTCCCTACCGGCAACTGTATGAGCGCCTGACGACGGTTGAACGTCTGAGGCTCCTGCGCGAGTTTGTCGGTGTCACCTATGAACGCCGATTCCGTTTTCTGCAATCAACCAACTCCAGCCAGCGTTTTAAAGAGAACCTTGTCCTTGCCGGCAAGAGTCTGCATGAAAAACAGACTATCAGCCGTTTGACCTGGCGTCATCGCGACCTGCTGCCGGGTTATCTGCCGCTCATCTTTCGTCACTACCTGTTCGGTTTTCTGGTGCAGTTGACCAGGGCCAGTCATCGTGCTCGTCTGCCGCAACCATCGCCATCCTGTTATTGGGAAACGCCGGTAAACCTGATCGTTCTCCGTTGGATTAACCGCCATTGGTCGCTCTGTCAGCAGGCCATAGCCCCCCATGTTGAACGGGTTATCGAAGAGAAGGTCAGGCATTTGTATATCTATTGCCTGCTTGCCTTTGAGGCCGCCCGCAGTATTTTTGATGAGGAGGAGCTGGCTGCCGAAATTGAGCTGTATCGGGCTTCTCAGATGCCAGGTGGAACCCCCATCGGCCTTGAGATGGAATTCAGCAATCTCGGTCGTTATGCCACCTTTGACAAGCTTGGTCGTCATGGTGTCGATGCTGATCCATTCCACAATATGGAATATTACAGCGCTTTCATGCTTGAGGATGTGACCTGGAGACTGGGAGGCTATGTCGATACCCATGTTCGCGGCCGTCGCCTATTTACCCTTTCCCGCTTTGGCGGGTTTTATGAATATTCGCTGGTGCGGGTGGATTATCCCCGACATTACAGTCTGCCTTTGACCACCGATCCGTGGGTGGCGAGCGCCATGATTGGTGAGACCATCGATTTTGTCCGTGAGATCAAGCCCCACAGCCTGCATGTGAATCTTGAAAATCGGGGGTTGGGGGTTGTCCGCCCCCAGCTTGATGATTATTTGTGTCTGCTGATGCTGGGTGGGGACCTGGGGAAGGATGAAAACGGCAGAATGCTCGAAAAGCGTTTTGGTGGCAACGAATTGCGGGGGGTTATTCAGCGGCGGAAACACCTGTCTCTTTTGGCCGAGAAGAAAAAGGCGGTGGTGGAATATTCTTTTCTCCGCCTCTGGCGTGCCGGTGATCGGGAGTATGGTTATTTGCCGGTGATTATGGCTCTGAAAGGTTTTCAGCATGGCTATAATCTCGATTTGAGTTGCCGTGATCAGGTGCAGGGGATGCTGCACTGGGCGCAAAATCCCCGGCCACTGGCGGAGAGTTCCCTGCATCGATTTGTGGAGACGGTCAAAAGCGGCCTGAGGAGTGAAGAGGCCTATGGCGAGAGGGAGATCGGTACATGGGGAGACCAGATTATGACCATCCTCAAGGACTGGAATCGGATACTCTCCTGTGTCATTATCCTAGAAATTTTCGATCCGTTTCCTGCTGTTATGCTGGCAGAGGTGGGGGTTTTTACAAAATTTTTCACAGGCTAATGATTGGGACCAGCGCTCGTGCAGATGTTCATCGATGCATAGCGCCGGTTCAATATGGACGTGCTGCGGTTCGGGTACTTTTTTCATCCGTCTGAACAGATTCCGTATGCGTTGCGCCTCCTTGATCTGGGGCTGTTCAGAGAGCAATTTCCAGCTGCCGCAGGAGATAAGGAACTCTTTCTGGTGCTCCGGGGTCAGATGTTCTATGGGGTAGGTATAGACCCAAGCTTCCTCCTCCTGGAATTCCCGCGGATTGGTATTCGTTTCAACTACGATGGACAGCTTTTTCCTGATATAGATGCTTTTCTGGAAGTTGTCTGGGTAGTAGCTCTCCAACTGGTCCAAAGCCTTCATGGTTTTTTCCGGCCTTTTAAAAGTCATCAGTTCACCAAAAACGATATCTTGGCAGCCATCAAGGATAATGAGGCCGGGGAAGCCGATTGGCAGGTGGTAGAGCAGCCCTTGGCAGTAGGCCGGCTGGATGCTGGTTACCTGCCTGCGGATAAAGCGGTTGAAATTCTTGTAGCGTTCCATCAGACTGCCATAGACAAAAAAATAGGGCGTCGTGAGGACGTCTGCTTTTCTTAATTCAGCCAAGGCTTTGAGTCGCAAGGCGAGTTTATCGCTCATGGTGATCCGTGAGGTTTGCCCAAAAAAGAGGTTGGCGCACAACCAAACGATATCCTCTTCAGAGTTTTTCCTGAATGCCGGTGGTGCTGAAATGTTTGGTGTCGCAGGGGAATGCTGGAGCCTTTCAGGAAAAGGCCGGGGGATAATAGCACGGAGACTGACTGAAATCAAGCTGATATTTTTTCCTGATGGTGCCTTTTGTTGGCAGGTTGTGATTGTCTGGACCTGACGCCAACACCGTAATGTTTTGGGGGAGTACGTTCTGTCGTGTGGGGTTGTCTGGCGCTGCGGTGTTTCGGCTTTCTGGCTGAAAACTGAGTTCGTTTGCTGCGGTCAACTGCAGCTCTCCAGAAAGTTGCATGGGTTGGCTTCCCCCCATTTTTTGATGAGGATATCATGTCTGAAAATAGTAAAAAGCCAGAGGTGAAGAAGGAAAGGGCTGCCGCAGCGCTTACCTACGAACGGAGCAAACAGAAAGCGCCGACGGTGGTTGCCAAAGGTTCCGGCTTGATGGCGGAAAAGATTATCGAGGTGGCCAGGGAACATGGCATTCCCCTGAGAGAAGATCCGGCATTGGTGCAGGTGCTGATGACCCTCGATATCAACCAGGAAATTCCCCCCGAAGTGTATCATGTTGTTGCCGACATCCTGGCGATGATTTACCGGGCCCACCAGAAGTACGATTCCTGAAACACTCCCAGCCTCACATTCCGTTGCTGTTGACTGAAAGACTGTCTTGCAAAAATGCCTTTTTGCCCGTTTGCCGTCTTATGATAAACGGGTACTCCCTCCAACTATGACGGGATTGATGAGGTTGCAATGCTCACCTACCTCTGCCTTGAATAATCTATTTTTCTCAAGACTGCCTAAAAAATCCTTTTGATCTTGACAATCAAAAAAGCAGTATTATCTTTATATTGTAGATGGAACGACCACATGAATAATGAGGAGGAAGGATGAAAGAAAACATCTTTTCCCAGCCAAGCTGGCAGCCATGGGGAGAGGACTACACCGGCAGTTATGAGTTTACCCCCCATGTCGATGTGATTGAAGGGCCATTGGCTTACAGACTGCTGCTGATGATTGCCGGGGTTGAGCCTGACCAGCTGACAGTTGAAGTCGATGATAATGTTCTTGTTCTTGCCGGGGAGCGTCGCCGGCCGGCGCTGGAACATGGAGAACTATTTGCCAGAGCTGAAAACCATTACGGTGTTTTTGAGCGGCGTTTTATCCTTCCGGATTCAGCTGATAAAAACGGGGTGCGGGCTCGCTATGAACATGGTGTGCTGGAGGTAGCCATTGCCAAAAAAGCTGCAGGGCCAGCACGATATATCCCGGTTGCCGGGGGAGATGGATAAACGTAGCATGTGATGACGAAAACATTTTTTAACAACGTAGTGAATGAGGAGGTAATGAATCATGGCATTGGTAAAATGGACCCCATTTCGTGATTTGATGACGATTCAGGATCAGATTAATCGTTTGTTTGAAGACAGTCTGCAGCGGACCGATGAAAAGAGGCTGATGGCTCCGTCCTGGCAGCCGCTGGTGGACATTTATGAGGATGGCCAGGCAATCATTATCAAGGCTGAACTGCCGGAGGTTGATGAAAAGGATATCCAGCTCAATATCGAGAATAATACCCTGACCATTAAAGGTGAACGGAAGTTGGAGCAGGAGGAGAAAAAGGATAATTATCACCGGGTTGAGCGATTCTATGGTTCTTTTACCCGTTCCTTTGACTTGCCGACAACGGTCGATCAGGATGGCATCAAGGCGAGCTATGATAAAGGGGTTTTGAAAATAACTCTGCCGAAAAAGGAGGAAGTGAAGCCCAAAAAAGTGCAGATTCAAGTGCAGTAACCAATCCGGTGACAGGTTGCGTTTAAGCAAAGGGGGCACTATCTGCCCCCTTCTCTATGGCAGATGATAAAAAAGATGTGATCCGCAGATAAGGAGTTTTGCCGGATGGATTTGAATAAATTGACCCAAAAAGCCCAGGAAGCAGTGCAGGATGCCCAGAATATCGCACTCCGGCGCAACCATCAGCAGGTTGATGGTGAGCATCTGCTGCTGGCCCTGCTGCAGCAGGAACAGGGCCTTATTCCGAGAATCATTGAAAAAATTGGTTTGGTGCCGGATACCATCGGCCGGGAGATTGAAAAACGGCTGGCCGCTTTTCCCTCGGTCACCGGTACCGGCGCGTCCGCTGGCAGTATCTACATTACTACCCGGTTGAATAAACTGTTTCTGGGAGCTCAGGATGAAGCCAGTCGCCTGAAGGATGAGTATATCAGCGTTGAACATCTGCTTCTCAGCCTGCTCAATGACACCGCAGATCCCCTGGCGGCAATGTTTGTCGGCTATGGTGTCACCCGCGATAAAGTGCTCCAGGTGCTCAGCGAGGTGCGGGGGGCGCAGCGGGTGACCTCCCAGAATCCTGAAGAAACCTATCAGGCTCTGGAGAAATACGGTGTTGACCTTACCCGGTCAGCCAGCCAGGGAAAACTGGACCCGGTTATTGGCCGGGATGACGAAATTCGTCGGGTGATTCAGGTCCTCTCCCGGCGGACGAAGAATAATCCAGTGCTGATCGGTGAGCCGGGAGTGGGAAAAACAGCCATTGTTGAAGGCTTGGCCCAGAGGATCATCCGTCAGGATGTGCCGGAAAATCTGAAGCAGAAAAAGCTCGTTTCACTCGACATGGGAGCCCTGATTGCCGGTGCTAAATTCCGCGGTGAATTTGAGGAACGGCTGAAAGCGGTACTCAAAGAAGTGCAGGAATCCCATGGTCAGGTTATTCTTTTCATCGATGAGATGCATACGGTGGTCGGCGCCGGCAGGGCCGAAGGGTCGATGGATGCCGGCAATTTGCTGAAGCCCATGCTGGCCCGGGGCGAGCTTCATTGTATCGGTGCCACAACCCTGAATGAGTATCGCCGGCACGTGGAGAAGGATGCCGCTCTGGAGCGGCGCTTCCAGCCGGTATTGGTAAAGCAGCCGACGGTTCCCGACACCATCTCTATCCTGAGGGGGTTGAAGGAACGCTATGAGGTCCACCACGGAGTAAGAATTAAGGATGCCGCTCTGGTGTCGGCGGCGGTTCTTTCCCACCGCTATATCAACGACCGGTTTCTGCCCGACAAGGCCATCGATCTCATTGATGAGGCGGCTGCCCGGCTGCGGACTGAAATTGACAGCATGCCTGCTGATCTGGACGAGGTGACCAGAAAAACTATGCAGCTGGAAATTGAGCGCGAAGCCTTAAAAAAAGAGAAGGATGACGCCTCCCGCAAGCGTCTGGGGATACTTGAAAAGGAACTGGCTGATCTGCAGGAGAGCAGCGCCGCTCTGCTGGCCCAGTGGCAGGTTGAAAAAGAGCAGATCAGCCGTCTCCAGGAGCTGAATAAGCAGTTGGAAGAAACCAAACGGGAGATTGAAAAGGCGGAGCGCAACTACGATCTCAACCGGGCGGCGGAATTGAAGTATGGTGTCCTGACCAAGCTTGAGCAGGAAAAGGCTGCAGCGGCACAGTCGGTTGCCGGCCCGAAAGGCGGCAGCCGTTTGCTCAAGGAGGAGGTTGATGAAGAAGATGTGGCTGCCATTGTCAGCCGCTGGACCGGTATTCCGGTGAACAAACTGATGGAGGGGGAGCGGGAAAAGCTTGTCCACCTGGAGGAGATGCTCCATCGCCGGGTTGTGGGCCAGGATGAAGCAGTGCAGACGGTTGCCGATGCGGTTCTCCGGGCTCGGGCCGGGATCAAGGATCCCAATCGACCAATCGGCAGCTTTATTTTCCTTGGTCCAACCGGGGTCGGCAAAACGGAGCTGGCCCGGTCACTGGCTGAATTTCTTTTTGATGATGAAGAGAATATGACCCGTATTGATATGTCGGAGTATATGGAAAAACACGCGGTTGCCCGCCTGATCGGGGCGCCGCCAGGATATGTCGGTTTTGAAGAGGGTGGCCAGCTTACCGAGGCCGTCCGTCGCCGGCCTTACTCGGTGCTGCTGTTTGACGAAATAGAAAAGGCCCATCCCGATGTCTTCAATATTATGCTGCAGATTCTTGATGACGGCCGGCTGACCGATGCCCACGGTCGGACGGTGGATTTTAAAAATACCGTCATTATCATGACCTCTAACATCGGCAGCCAGCATATTCTGGAATACCAGGGAGATGAACAGCAGTATGGCAGGATGAAGGACCGGGTGCTGGCCGACATGCGCGCCCAGTTCAAGCCGGAGTTTCTCAATCGGGTGGATGATATTGTTGTTTTTCACTCACTGAATAAGGTTCAGCTGCAGTCTATTGTTGATATTCAGCTGCGGCGATTGTTTGAGCGCTTGGCTGAGCGGGAGATCGTCCTGGAGCTTACTCCCGAGGCCAGGGGATTCCTGGCTGAAAAAGGTTATGATCCCGCCTATGGCGCCCGGCCGCTGAAACGCTCTATCCAGCATTATTTGGAAACGCCGCTGGCCCGTGAAATCATGCAGGGGAAGGTGAAAAACGGCAGCCGGGTGAGGGTGCGGCCGGAAGGTGATCACCTGATTTTCATGAATTAAGAGAGTGCCGGTGCAATCGTGGAGCATGGTCACCGGCGGCTTTGGCCGCCCAGAGCTTTATCCAAACAATGCCTGATTCTGGGGCAGCTTAGCGGTTGAAGCATTTCAATTCCGCACCTTTTCCGGTTTGATCAACACCATCAGCATCATAGGCTGATGGAAACTGACCAGTTGCCGGCGAAACTGCTGGTAGGTGGAATCTGCCGGCAGGATGGTGCGTTTCAGTTCAATGGTTCTGTTGTAGAGCAGGTGATTGCCAGCCATGGCGGCGGTTGTTTCCCATGTGATGCCGGGCAGTTCTCCGGCAGTGGATAAGGGGATCGTGCTGCAGGTGCTCATGGCCGGCAGGGAGATGGTGAGCTCCAGGTTGTCGGCGAAAGGGGTGTCAATCATCAGAGCTGTCCGCCGATCCGGCAGGCAGGTTGTGAATTCCCCTGGCAGCGCCGGCGTTGGAATGGTGAAGAGGGAGTATCCGCCGACCATGGGAAGTGTCCGGGGAATGGTGAAACGGCACTCGATGATAACCGGTTGCTGCAGCTCCTCAAGGCCGCTGGTGGTTAATGACCCGTCTATGACCGCCAGCGGATCAATGGCATGGAGAAACCGGGAGGCAGTAATCTGGCGTTCCTCTGGTGACAGATAGCGCCATTGCTTTCTGGCATCCACTGCCGCCTCTCCGCTAAGTACCGTTTTTATGCTGCCGGCAAGCTGGTTTTCGGCGGTCAGGGAGATGTCCATCTTGGTATGCTGCTGGTTAGGGTAAGAGGTGATGACTGGCACCAGACTGCCGTCGGCCATGCTCAGTGCCAACTGATCTTCGCAGCCGGTAAAGCCGGGTGGCAGTTCCTGCCGCTCGAAGGAGTAGTCTTTGCTGCGGCAGCGAACCAGGGGATTGCTCAGCAGTTCCGGAGAGGGGGCGGCTGAAAGATCAGTCAAAAAAATACCGGAGGTGTTGCTCCACAGCAGTGTGGCCGGAATCCGAAGGTGCTGGAGGACCTGGTAGAAAAGCAGGGCCAAGTCGGCCGGCGTGCCATATCCCTGGGCCAGCGTTTCTGCTGCTGGCTGTGGGGTCAGGTCGGTTGCCAGAAAACTGATGGGGTTGGGCGTTATCTGGCGCATCAGCGATTCATACAGCCGGTCGACGGTGGATATCTCCAGGGCAAAGGGCTCCAGGTTGAGAGCTGTCAAGGTGCCGGCTGATGGGGCGATGCGGTCTGCATACCATGAGGAAACCTGTTGCCAGCTGCCAAAGGTGGAAAGCAACAGGCTGAAGTCCTGGTTTTCGCTCCGGGGTGTCAGTTGTTCAGGGACCTGTTTGGGCAGCATGACGGCTTCCCAGCAATAGGTGGTCGTTTCGTTTTCGTGCCGCTGTTTTGTGCCGCTGATGCCTGCGGGTTCCCGAAAATAGAGAGAGAGGCTGTCAGGGACGGTTACGGATACACTTTTTTTGCTGATTGGATCGTCAAGGCGAAACAGCTCTTCAGCCCAGAACCCGAGGCGGGAGTGGAGGGTCAGTTCAATATCTATGGTGGCCCCGGGAACCACCGACGGCAGGTTGACGATTTTTTGCCGGCTGTGGGAATGGATGGAAGCATTGGCAGTCCAAGGAGCCAGAATATCATGCACCTCCCCGGTGTCGGCGGCAATCACCGATCCCTCAGGCGTGGTGGTTTCAGCCTTCTCGATGGTGACGCTCTGGTAACTGTCATTGTAGGCAAGTTTGAAGTCGGCATAGTTCTTTTTACCCTTGTAGGTGATGATTTTACGAACCACATGAATTTGGAGATCATAACTGCCATTCTGGTTGACCGTGTACCGTTTGTCAATCAACAGGGTTAGGGCGTCGGCATCCTGCAGCCAGTCGGCTGGTGGGGAGGATGTTGTGCCCCGGGCTGCCGACGTCCCAAGGGTTGCAAAGAGCAGGATGACAAACACGAGCCGTAAAAAATAGTTGCTGTGTCGCTGGGGATGCATGATTTTCTTCCTTTTCCTATTGACAATTTCAATGTGAATTACTAAGGTAATAGCGATTATCAATTCAAAAGCCTGATCTTTCTTCAGGTGCAAAACAGGAGGCGTACATGTTTGAAGTTACCGAGGCGGCGCAAAAGGAGATTGCCGCGTATTTTCAGGGAAAAGAATCGTTGCCGATCAGGGTGTTTCTCCAAGAAGGCGGGTGAAGCGGCCCAGCGATATCGATGGCCATCGATAAGGACAAAAAAGAGAGTGATCATGTGTATGAGATTGCCGGGTTTGAATATCTGGTCGATAAGGATTTTATGGTGAAAGCTGCCCCGATCAAGGTAGATTTCAACGGTTTTGGTTTTCAGCTTACCTCCAATGTTCCCATTGCTGGTGGTGGTTCCTGCGGCGGTTGCGGCTCCAGCAGCTCCTGCTGCAGCTGATCCAGATTGCGTGCCGGGTTGTGGCAAAGAGGCAGCACCTGTACAGGTGCTGCCTCTTTTATTGTGTAGTTGCCGGTTGTGAGGCATATCAGGTAATGATCTTGCCGATATCCTTAGCTCCGGGGACAACAATCCTCGAAGACTGCTGTCGCTGATATTCCTTGGCTTCTTCGATCATTTTTTCAACGGCGTCATTGACCGCCTGGGGAAAGTTTGTCATTGCTTCTTCCAGGGTTCGGCCGGCAATGGGGCATTGTACCGGCAGCATGCCGGCCTGGGTCAGCAGCTGGGTGTGGCCGATGAAGATGATTTCTCTGGTTTCATCCACCGTGCCATCGCTTTTGACCGGGATGAGTTTTTTAATCGTTGCCATCTGTAAATCGGAAAAAGTTTCTTCGCGATAAAGGTTACTCCGGTCAACAGAGATCTGGTCGGTGAGGTTGGGTTGATTTCCGCTAAACATGGTTCTCCTTTTCTGTCATGTGAGGTTTGAAGTTGCCTTATTGCCTTGTTGCCGTATCATGGCTTTCTGGTAATCAGAATGGGTAGCAGTACCTCCTGGTTGCGGTCATGCTGGAGGGAGGTAATTTCCTGGTACGAGGCAGCTGGGACCTCCAGTTGCTTGAGGGCAAAGGTGCGGGTGATGGTCAGCTGTTCTTCCCCTTTGCCGACATAGAGAGTTTGGTAGTTGAAATACTTAGTGTCAATTGCCGTAGCGGGTGGCAGTTCCAGCTGCTGTAACAGAGGGTTGGCGGCAATCTGTTCCTCGACAACCGTGCTGTAGGTGTATCCCAGGCGGAGCGGGTAGCTTCTGGTGGTCATATCCGCTTTGCCAAGAATCCAGCGGTCCAGGATGCCGGGGTCGGCCATATTGCTGGCCGGCAGGAAAATGCCTCTCTGCTGGTCCAGCCAGCGGATAGCGTCGGGAAGACTGAATGAACAGGAAAAGGTGAACAGAGTTGCCCGGTCAGCCGGGTCTGACCAGTTGAGATTGGTGACCTTTATTTCCGGCCGCCGCCGCAAAATCATCTGCTCAAGGAAATCTTTCTGTTCTTCCCGGCTGCGGCGCATGAGGAGTGAGCGCATGGCGGTGTCGGCGAAACCACGACAGGTGGCGGTGATCGTTCCGGCAAGGCTGTTATCCGGCTGGATCCGGTCATTGATGTGGAGGGAGAACCGGTTTTCCTCCGGCAGTACCGGCGGTATCAGACTCAGGGAGGTGCCCTGCTGGTCGGCGATCAGATAGGAGGCATCCCGTTCATAATCAGGCAGCAACTGCCGACTGGTTTCCGATGTAGGATCCATAAACCAGGCCGGTTCACCCTTGCTGTTGCTGGCCACCGTGATGGCATGGTTGAAATAGGGCAGGGGAATTTCACGATCCAGCTTTTCGTCAAGGCTTATCAGGACCGGGTTGGCTGCAAAACCGGCCAGCCTCAGCATGCTGACCAGCAGGGCGGCCTTGTCGCGGCACACCCCATGCCGACGGCTGAAAGTCAGGCCAACGTCGTGGGGTTCAAAGCCGGGCCGGTCGGTTTCAGTGGTGATTCCCATATAGCGGACCTGCTGGGCAACAAAATAGTAGACGGCGGTTATTTTTTCCTCGGCAGTGTGTTTCCCGGCCGTCAAGGTTGCAACCATTTCCGTCATTTCAGGGGTCGGTTTCAGTTTGGGTTCCACCAGCTCATGGTACCAACGTGATATTTGTTCCCATGAATCAAGGGATGAAAACAGCAGACGCATTGCTACCTGTCTGAGGGGCGGCATCGAGGGTTCGGGAACCACTGGTGGTACGTCTTTGA
Source organism: Candidatus Anaeroferrophillus wilburensis (assembly GCA_016934315.1). Classification (NCBI taxonomy): domain Bacteria; class Deltaproteobacteria; order Candidatus Anaeroferrophillales; family Candidatus Anaeroferrophillacea; genus Candidatus Anaeroferrophillus; species Candidatus Anaeroferrophillus wilburensis. The sequence goes on from JAFGSY010000011.1 coordinate 43,724, forward strand.
AAGTCCAGTTTCTGATCACCAGATTTTTTTCCTTTTCTTCATGATAGCTGACGCAGCCGGCAACCTCATCCTTTATCAGGTGGTTGATGGGCAGTGAAGCGGGTCCCTTCAGGGTGAAATGGTAGGTGCGGATGGGAAAGAGATACTGTCCCAACACCATGCCATACATCTGGTCAGGGATGATTGTCTTGAAACGTTCCTGCCTGGTCAGGTAATGAATGGTGTCACCGATCTCCAGACCTGGGAGGAAAATGTTGATTGTCCGCTGGTTGGGATTGTAGATATTCATCCTGCTGTTGCGGGTTGATGTATCCTCCCGGGAGTTCTTTTCAAAGTCAACCGAAAGCAGCCGGCCGTCCGGCTTGATGATCTCCAGGAGGGGGATATCCAACTTTGCATAGGAGCGGTTTACCTGGAAAGATAACACGCCATGTTCCTGTTTTCCCTGCTCATCCAATATGGTGAGGAAAACCTCGTCTTCAGCTCTGGAAGTGCCGTTGGCCGCATAGGTAATGGTTTCTTTTTCCAAAGCCAGGACAGCATGGGCATGGGGATACTGCCTCCTGGTAATCTGGGCCAGAAAAGCAAAGTTTTGCGTTGCTGCCGCAGCCGGATAGCTGATGGCCAGGATGGAAAAAAACACCATGGCCGGCACAATGTTGATGAACTGCTGCCTCATGTGGGAGCTGAATGGTCTGAGCATGCTGATCCGCTGATGGAAGTTGGGATAAACAACTTTATTTATCGAAGGAGTTATAGTAGACTAGCCCGGTTTTTTTTGCAACACTATTGACCGGTTTTGTTCCCGGTGGCCTTGCTGCTGTCGGTTGTCTGCTTTCATTGCAACGCGGTCGCAGGAACCATGCCGTTTGAGGAGGAAAGGGGAGTATGGAATTTTATGACATTCTCAATGTAATCGGCAATACGCCGATTCTCAGGTTGGCGAAGGTTTCGTCCATTCCCATCTTTGCAAAAGCCGAATACCTGAATCCTGGTGGCAGCGTCAAAGATCGGGTGGCAAAATACATGATTACCCAGGCTGAGAAAAGAGGTGATTTGCAGCCCGGATCGGTGATTATCGAGGCAACATCGGGAAATACCGGCATTGCCGTGGCCTTCGTCGGCATTCACCGCGGTTATCGGGTGATTATCGTCATGCCAGAAGATATGAGTGAGGAAAGAAAAAAGATTATTCGGGCCCTGGGGGCCGAACTGGTGCTGACCCCCTCACAAGAGAGTCTGACCGGTTCAGTCAATAAAGTGAAAGAGCTGGCAGCCGGGATTCCCAATGCCTATGTTGTCGGCCAGTTTGAAAATCCTGACAACCCGGAAGTTCATTACCTAACCACCGGGGCGGAGCTGTGGAAACAGTTGGAAGGCAATGTTGATGCTTTTGTCGCCGGGGTTGGCAGCGGTGGAACGTTGGGCGGTGCCGGCAAGTTTCTTAAAGAACAGAATTCCCTGGTGAAAATTGTTGCGGTGGAGCCGGAAAATTCAGCTGCCCTTCTCGGTCAGGAGCCTGGCCTGCACCAGATTCAGGGCATCGGTGATGGCTTTGTGCCGCCGGTGCTGGATGTTTCACTGATTGATGAGGTGGTGACCGTCAGTGATGAGAATGCCATTGAGATGGCCCGTAAGCTGGCTGGCTGTGAAGGTACGCTGGTGGGAACATCTTCAGGAGCCAACGTTTGGGCGGCCATTAAGGTTGCCCGGGAGCTTGGTCCCGACAAGAGGGTGGTAACCATTCTGCCGGATCGTATTGAGCGCTATTTCAGTACCAGCCTGATCTGAATCGGGCAAGGAGCTTTTATGGAATTATATGCGCAGACGCTGACCCAGCTGCAGCAGAAGCTGCAGCGCCGTGAGGTTTCAGCGATGGAGATAACCGAGTCAGTTCTGAGGCGGATAGGTGAGGTTGACCAGCAGGTTGGTTCCTATCTGCTGGTGGATGTGATCGGGGCCCGTGCACAGGCCGCTGAGGCCGATCGGCGGCTGGCGGCCGGAGAAGCGGTGTCGCCGGTGACCGGCATTCCCCTTGGTCTCAAGGATTTGTTGTCAACCAAGGGAATGCGGACTACCTGTGCCTCCAAAATTCTCGAGCACTATGTTCCCGCCTACGATGCCACCGTGGTTCACCGGCTGCGGCAGGCTGGAGCGGTGCTGACCGGCAAACTTAATATGGATGAGTTCGCCATGGGGTCATCAACGGAAAACTCAGCATTTCAGCTCACCAGAAATCCTTGGAACCTTGAATGTGTCCCCGGTGGTTCCAGTGGCGGTTCGGCATCCGCGGTGGCGGCCGATGAATGTATTGCTTCTCTGGGCTCCGATACCGGCGGCTCCATTCGTCAACCGGCGTCCTTTTGCGGGGTTGTTGGCTTGAAACCCACCTATGGCCGGGTTTCCCGCTACGGCCTGGTGGCTTTTGCCTCTTCTCTGGATCAGATCGGTACCTTCACTAAAACGGTAGCCGATGCTGCCCTGCTGCTATCGGTTGTCGCCGGCTATGATCACCATGATTCCACATCGGTCAAAGAACCGGTGCCAACCTGGCATACCCTCCTTGATCGTGATCTTCGTTCCCTGACGGTGGGAATTCCCCAGGAGTATTTTGTCGAAGGGATGGATACCGAGGTGGAACAAGCTGTGCGGCGGGCCATCGGTTTTTTTGCAGATCAGGGAGCCACTATAAGGGAAGTAAATCTGCCCCATAGCGACTATGCGGTTGCTACCTACTACCTGGTGGCCACCGCTGAAGCAAGCTCTAATCTGGCCCGCTATGACGGGGTGAAGTACGGTTATCGGTCACCCGATGCTGACGGTTTGCTAGAGATGTATTGCCAGACCAGGTCCGAGGGTTTTGGCCCGGAAGTTAAGCGCCGGATTATGCTGGGAACCTATGCCCTATCAGCCGGCTACTACGATGCCTACTATAAAAAGGCCCAACAGGTGCGGACTCTGATCAAGCAAGATTTTGAAACTGTGTTTTCCTCTTGCGATATCATTGTCTCGCCCGTATCGCCGACACCGGCCTTCAGGATCGGCGAGAAGGTTGATGACCCGCTGCAGATGTATCTTACCGATATTCTGACGATTCCGGTAAACCTTGCCGGCCTGCCGGCCCTCTCGCTGCCTTGCGGCTTCAGCAAGTCGGGGCTGCCCATTGGTTTGCAGATGATTGCCAGGCCGTTTGCCGAAGAATCCCTTTTCCAGGCTGCCCATCAGTATGAACAGGCAACCGACTGGCATCGGGAAAAACCGGTCATTAATGGGAGCGCAAACTGATGAGAAACATCTTGCCTTTCTAGGGTTACCCATCCGTTATGGAGAGTCACATGGATTTTGAAGTTGTAATCGGGCTGGAAGTGCATGCCCAGCTACGGACGAAAACAAAAATATTCTGCTCCTGCGCCACCTCTTTTGGTGATGAGCCGAACGCCAATACCTGTCCGGTATGTACCGGCCTGCCCGGAGCCCTGCCGGTTCTTAACCGCCGGGTAGTTGAATATGCGGTGAAAGCCGGTTTGGCTACCAACTGTCAGATTGTCAATGATAGTGTTTTTGCCCGCAAGAATTATTTTTATCCCGATTTGCCCAAAGGGTACCAGATTTCTCAGTTTGACCGTCCCATCTGTTTGGGTGGTTATCTCGATATCAAGGTTGCCGGCCAGGAGCAGAAGCGGATTGGCATTACTCGCATCCATATGGAAGAGGATGCCGGCAAGCTGGTTCATCCAGAGCACCTCTACGGGGTTAGTTATGTGGACTATAACCGTGCCTGCGTACCATTGTTGGAAATTGTCAGTGAACCGGATATGCGCAGTTCGGCTGAAGCTGTCGCCTACCTCAGGGCACTACGGGATATCCTGGTCTATCTGGAGATCTGTGATGGCAATATGGAGGAGGGCAGTTTTCGCTGTGATGCCAATGTTTCCATCCGTCCTTTTGGGCAGCAGGAATTTGGCACCCGGGCGGAACTGAAGAATATGAACTCCTTCCGCAACGTCCAGCGGGCAATTGAGTACGAGGTGGAGCGCCAGCGGAAAGTCATTGCCGGCGGCGGCCAAGTGGTTCAGGAAACCCGGCTGTGGGATGTTGAGAAAGCCATGACCATTTCCATGAGAGGTAAGGAAGAGGCCCATGACTACCGCTATTTCCCCGATCCTGATCTGCTACCGGTTCAGATTCCTGCAGAGTGGATTTCTGATTTGGGTGCGTCATTGCCTGAATTGCCCCAAGCCAAAAAGACCCGTTTTATCAGTACCTATGAACTTGCCGAGGTGGATGCTGAAGGCTTGACCAGCAGCCGGGCGCTGGCTGATTTTTTTGAAGAAGCAGTGAAACGGTTTGCCAATCCGAAAATGGTCAGCAATTGGGTCATGTCCGAGCTGCTCCGCTACCTTAACGATGAGAAAACGTCAATTGATGCATGTCCCGTAACTCCGGCCGGCCTGGCCGCGCTGTTGGCCATGATTGAGGCCGGGACAATCAGTGGTAAGATAGCTAAAAAAGTTTTTGCCACCATGTACCGGGAGCGGCAGAATGATCCCGCCGCTATTGTTGCCGCCCAGGGGCTGGTGCAGATTGATGACACCAGCGCCTTGGCGGAAGTTGTCCGGCAGGTGCTGGCGGCCAACCCGGCCGAAGTTGAAAAATACTATGGTGGCAAACAGAAGGTGTTTGGTTTCCTTGTCGGACAGGTGATGCGGCAGACCAGGGGCCAAGCAAATCCCGGCCTGGTTAATGAATTGCTCCAGCAGCAGCTTGATGCCGGTCGGCCCTGAAACGGTAATGCGGCCGGCGGGGCAAGTAACGTCTATCTTTTAATGAGACATTATTGTCTCATCTCAAGGACAAAATCGTCTCACTGGGTAGTTTTCGTCCCGTACCTGAAAGGGCAGCCGGAAGCCGTTGATGGTGATGGGTGTCCTTGTTTTTTTAGTTATAACCTTTTGATATCATAAGCAATTAATCTTTTATGGTGGTATATTGACGGCAGTCAATGGTTGGCTGGTTCTTTTTTGGTATAATTTTTGCTTTTGTCTAGAGCCGTGTGGCTGTCCGTATTTCATTGACTATGATTTCCCGTGATAAGCTTCTTACGGGAGATGACTGATAAAGGAAAGAGTGATGCTTTTTCAAAGAACATTGAAAAAAGAGATCTATGCAACGGGTATCGGGTTGCATTCAGGGAAGAAAGTTACCATTGTTCTGCAGCCTGCGCCGGTGGACCATGGCATCCTCTTTGTGCGGGTGGCCGGGGAACAGCGTATCCTCATCGAGGCGGTTGCCGAACATGTGGTGGCCACCAACTACGCCACCTCATTGGGTAAAGATGGGGTGCAGATCGGAACTGTGGAACATCTGCTTGCGGCTTTGTACGGTATGGGTGTTGATAACGCCCTTATAGAGGTTCACGGTGATGAGATTCCCATTATGGATGGTAGTGCCAGTCCTTTTGTTTTTCTGATCAAAACCGCTGGTATTGTATCCCAGTCTGCACCGAAGAAATTTCTGGTGATCAGGGACAATGTAACCGTTACCGAGGGAGATAAGTGGATTTCTCTGGAGCCGGCCGCCTCGCTGTCGATTTCCTGCTTGATTGATTTTGCTCATCCGCTGATCCGTAAACAGGCTTATACCCTTGATTTTACCGATCGTCATTTTGAACGCCAGATCAGCCGCGCCCGCACCTTCGGTTTCCTGAAAGAGGTTGAGATGCTTAAAGCGCATAATCTGGCTCAGGGTGGATCCCTGGAAAATGCAGTTGTCCTGGATGACTTCGGGGTGATGAATGAGGGCGGCTTGCGTTTCCCTGACGAGTTTGTCCGCCACAAAGTGCTTGATTGTCTGGGTGATATGAGCCTCTTGGGGATACCTCTTATTGCCCGGGTAACGGCCCATAAGGCAGGACATGCTCTCAACCATCAATTGGTAAAAGCAGTATGGTCGCAGCCTGAGGCCTGGGAAATTGTTACTCCCCTGGAAGGCCAGCCAGCCGCCGCCCGGGTTGCCTCTCCCCGGCAGACGGTGGCAGTGCCCCAATTTGCCTGATAGCATGCCGGAATTTTGAATCGTTGGCTGTTAACGATAAAGCCCCCGGACCAACCTTTGGTCCGGGGGCTTTTTGATGGATATGGTCAATGAAACTTTGCGGAACCAGGGGCGGATGTATGTGTTAAGCTGGAGCACAGGTCAGGCGGCTTTGCATGGTTTTCAGCTGACCATGGAGAACCCGGCGGCTCGCCAGGCATTCATCCCGCCGATGACGCTGTAGGTGTTTTGCCATCCTTGGTTCTTGAGCATCGAGGCGCCGATATTGGAGCGATAGCCGGAACCGCAGATCAGGCTGATATGATCTGCCCGGCTGTTGCTGATGTCCTTGGCAAGCAGTCGCGGCAGAGGCAGGTGGATGGCTTCAGCCAAGTGACCGGCCTGCCATTCCGCTTCGGTGCGGATGTCGATAATTGTGTGGTTGGGATATTTTCGCAGGATGTCTTGTAAACTATGGATGGATACCTGAGGGAGAAAGCCGGTTGCATTGCCCGTCAGTATCCAGTCGGACAGGCCGATGCAGGAACCCACAATCCGGTCATAGCCCACCCGGCGAAACATGGTGGTTGCCATGGTTATCTGCTCCTGCCGGTCTCCCAGCAGGATAATATGCATCGCTGGATCCACCACATTGCCTATCCATGAGGCGGAATTTGACGTCATGCCGATGTTGATGCTGCCGGGGATGTGGGCGCCGCCGAAAGCTGCCGCTTCCCGGAGGTCAACCAGCACATGCTCCTGGGGGTTGCTGAGAAATTGTTTGATGGCAGCCGGACTTTTTGCTCTGACCACCGGCAACGCTTCCTCCACCGAGGCGCCTTGTTTGTTCGTGGCAATAATGGTTGAAAAATTTTTTGGCCGGTGGGGGATTTCCCGTTTGATGAGCTGTTTGAAATCCTCTCTACTGTGGTTGAAGTAGGGATTGGTATGCCGCTCATAACCCAGGGTGGAAGAGGGCTTTGCACTCAGTCCGGCACCGCACAGGGAGCCTTCCCCGTGGGCCGGGTAGACCTCAACGTAATCGCCGAAACGACTCAGTTTGCTGTACAGACTGTTGTAGAGGTTGGCGATCTGTTCATCAAGCAGTTCGTCGCCGGCCAGGTCTGGGCGGCCGATACTGCCGACAAACAGCAGATCGCCGGTCAACAGCAGCTGTGGCATCTTGCCGCGGACAAGATCGGCAACGGCGACTGAGACGGCATGGGGTGTGTGTCCGGGGGTGGCAATGAACTCCATTTTGACGGCCCCAAGGATCAGTTCATCACCATCATGAAGGGGAATATGATCGTAGGATACCGGGCTGCCGGCGCCGATATGAATGGCCGCCCCGGTTGCTTTCCTGAGTTCCATGGCGCCGGAGATGTGATCGGCATGCACATGGGTTTCGATGATGTGGCTGATGACCATTTTCTGCTCTTTGGCAGCCAACAGGTAATCGGCAATGTCACGTTTCGGATCAACGACAATCACCCGACCATCCCGGGGGCAGCCGATCATGTAGGAGAGGCATCCCAGACCATCTACCTTGAATTGTTGAAAAAACATAGCGTTGTCCCTTTCACTATCAATTAGTATGAATGATATTCATAGCTATGTGTTCATGCTCAGGAAAATGTCAATAGATTTTCCGGCATTCCAGGTTTTCTGCAAACAGTTCATGGCGTTTGCTGGTTGAATCGCTGAGATGGCCAGTGTTATTTTGTAACACCGTCTTATCGGCGGTGTTTTTTTTGACTCGGCCGGCAAGTTGAGGTATAGCTAGAGGGTGCTTTGTGTAGCTAGGAGTACTCAATGTTAGTGGGAATATGTGTAGGAACGATGACATGAATGTTCAGGGACATGAAAATTGTTTTGCCTGCCGGCAGGGTTTTTGCCTGAATACCATCGCTGTGGTTGCCGGTGGATTGGATGCCTCTCTGCTGATGGAAAAGAGGCATGAGGGCTGGCTGGATATTCCCCATGGGGGGATCGGCATCAGTGCGCTTATTGATCTGGCTGATCTGGCATGGCTTCAGGAAACCGGCCGGAATCTGCCCTATCCCTGCTCTCTGTCCCTGAAGTTCGGCGATGTCTGTCGCCTAGGTGACCAACTACAGATGACCGCCCGAATGAACCATGAACTGCGGCGGGTTGAGTTGCAGATGAAGCGGCAGGGAGAAGAGAAAAATTACCTTGCCGGTGCTGCAGAACCTGTTGCCGACGGTAATGACGACGCATGTCTGCCCCTGCCGCCGGTTGCCGAGCTGGAGTCTGCAGGGATGCTCAGGGCCTTGTCTATCTATGAGAACTGTTTTATCTGCGGCAACCAGCGTCAGGCGCCGGGAATCGGGCGCCGGTTTTTCCAGGGGTCTTTCGCTGGCCAGGACTATATACTGGCCCGATATGGTTTTGCTGCCGCTGACGCTGCAGTTGCCCACTGGTTTCAGCAGGGGCAGGAAATGCTCCACCCCGGTGTGATCGGCGCGGTGCTTGATGAGATCTGCGGCTGGTCGGGATTTATTGCCGGCGAACTGTTTGGGGTTACGGTTCGTTTAGACCTTACTTTTCAGCGTCCCGTGGGAGTGGCTGAAAAGCTGATTTTTGCCTCCCCGACGCCCCGAGTCAAAGGCCGCAGCAGCAGGCAGGTCTACTATGCCACCGGCCAGGTTCTATCACTGGACAATGATGGTGGTTATGAACTAGTGGCTGCCGCCAGCGGCCAGTGGCTGGTGGTACCCCGGTTGCGCCAGCAATTCTATGACACCCGGGTGGAGGAAAAACTGGACCAGGTCAGCTTTTGATGGACTTTGCGGCTACGTCAGGATGACCCATGAAGCCGGGAATTGTCATCGTGGGAGTATTATTGCCAAGTGATGCAGCAAGTTTGTGAGGATCTTTTTTTTATTGAGCGGGGATATCTCAATGGCAACCATTTTGTCTATCGTGGTGCGGCCCCGCTGCTCATTGATAGCGGTTATTTGGGTGATGTCGAACGGACCCTGCAGCTGATTGGTAAACTGGGGGTTGATCCCATGAAGGTTGGCCTTATTGTCTCAACCCATTGCCATTGTGATCATATTGGGGCTCATAAGCGGATTCAGCAACTGTCTGGGTGTGATATTGCCCTCCATGAGGTGGGCAAGGCATGGGTTGATGCCGGGGACAACCTGGCCACCTGGTCAGGCTACTATCACCAGGAGGCCGAGTTTTTCCATGCCACCCATTCTCTGGCTGATGGCGACCCGGTGACTGTCGGGCCGCATGAATTTCAGGTAATTCATGTGCCGGGCCATTCCGCTGACGGCATTGCCCTCTACAACCGGCGGGAAAAGATTTTGATTTCATCGGATATCCTGTGGGAGTATGGTCAGGCTGTCCTTACCGAACGGTTGGAGGGTAGCCATGCCTTGAAGGACTGGCAGGAGTCGTTGGAAAGACTGGCTCTGCTGGAGGTGAAGAAAGTGTACCCCGGGCACGGGAAGCCTTTCGCCGATTTCACCGGCGCTATTGCCAGGGCACAAAGAAATCTGGCCCATTATGAAAAACAGCGTTCAGCCATCGGTGCTGATCTGCTGAAGAAGATAACCGTCTATACGTTATTGATGCACAAATCATTTCCGTCAGATCGTTTTTTTGATCACCTGCTGGCAAGCCGGTGGTTTGCCGAAACAGTAGATGCCTATGAACTGGGCGACTATAAGAGCGCCTACGGGGAAACCATGACCAGTCTGCAGAAACGGGGGACGATTTATTTGGAAGGTGGCTGCTGGCTGACCTCGGTTGTTCCTTGAGCAGTTGCCTTGATCAGCAAATGTGCTGATCAAGGCAGCATTCACAAAGCCGGCATTGTTCCTTGGCAGTTGTACACGGTTTTTTTTATGTCAGTGTGCGTATGCAGTCAAACAAAAACAATGTCGTTATCTTGTCACATTTTTTAGCAGAGATTTTGATGATGACCGATGAACCTGTAGACGAGGGCGGCCGGTCGACCGGTCCCCATCAACTGGAGATGCCGGGGTGGATTAGCTGTGCCCCCTTTGAAGAGTTGCTGGCCATGACCATTGTCGAAGCAGCCAATGGCGAGGCCGTGCTGACAATGCCTTTCTATCGACAATTTGCCCAAGGTGCCGGCTTGCTCCATGGCGGAGCCCTGGTGAGCCTGGCAGATACGGCAGTGGTCATGGCGATCAAAAGCATTGTGCCGCCCAAAAGCCACTTCGCTACCATTTCGCTGCAGACCAGGTTTCTCTATCCGGTCAAACAGGGAGTGGTGACCGCGAAAGCCAAGGTCCTCAAGTCTGAGGATCGGCTGCTGCATGGAGAGGCAACGGTGCTCAACGATGAGGGGCGGCCGGTGCTGGAGTTTGCTTCGGTATTCAAGCTGGCCCGCCGCACCCAGGTGGAGGGAGTTTCCTTTGCTGATCAGTAAAATAATGGTGCGGATCAGCTGCCGCCTGGCGGCCAGGGCGGCGGCTCCCGGCTCTGTCTGTCTGGCGATGATTGAGAGGCATGATGGGCTATAAAAACCTGCGCGAATGCATCCTGGATCTGGAAACTGCCGGCCAGCTTATCCGGATCAGCAACGAGGTTGATCCCTATCTGGAAGTGGGCGCCATCCAGCGGCGGGTATGCCAGGCTGGCGGGCCGGCGCTGTTTTTCAGCCGGGTCAAAGGCTGCCGTTTTCCCCTGGTTGGCAACCTGTTCGGTACTTTGGAAAGAACCCGGTTCATGTTCCGTGATACCCTGCGGGATATTGAGCGGCTGGTGAACTTAAAAACGGCACCCGGGAAGCTGCTCAAAGATCCCGGCTGTCTGTTGTCATTGCCCCGGGCAGCTTGGCATCTGTGGCCCCGAAAGGTTGCCCGCGGCCCCATCCTGAACCATCGGACGACCGTCGACGCCTTGCCCTGGATTCAATCCTGGCCCGGTGACGGCGGTCCTTTTATTACCCTGCCATTGGTATATTCCGAAAGCCCCGGCAACCCCGGCTGGCAGCACGGCAACCTGGGAATGTACCGGGTGCAGCTGGCCGGCGGCCGCTATGAGCCAAATCGCGAAGTGGGACTTCATTACCAGCTCCATCGGGGCATCGGCGTTCACCATGCCGAGGCCCTGGAGCGCCGGCAGCCGCTGAGGGTCAATGTTTTTGTCGGCGGTCCGCCGGCCCTGATGGTGGCTGCCGTTATGCCGCTGCCGGAAGGGATGCCGGAGCTGGCGTTTGCCGGCTTGCTGGGCGGCCGTCAGATGACCATGGTAGGTCGTCACGGCCAGCTGCCGATGCCGGCGGAAATCGATTTCTGTCTACAGGGAACCGTGAAACCGGGAAAAACGCTGCCGGAAGGTCCTTTTGGCGATCATCTTGGTTATTACAGCCTGGCCCATGATTTTCCCGTCCTGGACATTGAACGGGTCTGGCATCGGGATGGTGCAATCTGGCCTTTTACCACCGTTGGCCGGCCGCCCCAGGAAGATACCAGTTTTGGGGCCTTTATTCACCAGCTGACTGGTGAATTGATTGCTGATGTGTTGCCGGGTGTCAAGGCGGTGAATGCTGTCGATGCTGCCGGGGTCCATCCGTTGCTGTTGGCAATCGGCAGTGAACGCTATGTTCCTTATGCCGATGAGCGCCAGCCCCGGGAGCTGCTGACCCAGGCTAATGCCATCCTCGGTCAGGGCCAGCTGTCGTTGGCCAAGTATCTGCTTATTGTTGCCGGTCAGGATAATCCGGGGCTGGATATTGATGATATCCCGGCATTTTTCTCCCATTTGCTGGCCCGGGTTGACTGGCGCCGTGATCTCCATTTCCAGACCAGGACAACTATTGACACTCTTGATTATTCCGGCAGCGGTTTGCACGAGGGGTCAAAAGTGGTCGTAGCTGCGGCTGGTCCCTGTCGGCGGGAGCTGGCGGTTGAGATTCCGACAGATATTTCCTTGCCGTCCGGTTTCACCGATCCCCGTATCTGTCTCCCTGGTGTCATGGCTGTTCGGGGTCCGGCATGCACATCATCGTTGCCGGCGAATCAGGACGGAGATATGCTCCGCTTCTGCCAGGGTAATGACTCTCTGGTCTATGATTTTCTGCCCCTCATCGTGGTGGTTGATGACAGCGAATTTGTTTCCCGGAGCCTCAGTAATTTCCTCTGGGTTACCTTCACCCGCTCCGACCCGGCCAGCGACATCTATGGTATTGATGCGGTGATTGAGGCCAAACATTGGGGCTGTGGTGGGCCGCTGATTATTGATGCCCGGCAGAAGCCCCACCATGCACCGCCACTGCTGGATGACCCGGCAGTTGAGAAGCGGGTGGATGACCTTGGAGCTGCTGGCGGTCCCCTGCATGGTATTATCTAATGTTAACTGGAAGTTTAGTTGTCCCGGTTGTTCTGGCGGGTGACGGTCAATGGAGGCTATGATGCAGGGAAAAACCGCGCGGGAAAGCAGTGTTACCATTGCTCATGTGATGTTGCCTGTGGATGCCAATCCAGCGGGCAACGTCCATGGCGGGGTGATCATGAAGCTGATTGACACGACGGCCGGGGTGGTTGCCACCCGCCATGCACGCCGGAATGTGGTTACCGCTTCCATCGACCGGCTTGACTTTCACTATCCAGCGTATATCGGCAACCTGGTATTTTTTAAAGCCAGCCTAAACCTGACCGGCCGGTCGTCAATGGAGATCGGAGTGCGGGTGGAAAGGGAAGATCTGCTGACCGGTCAGACGAGCCATATAGCCTCATCCTATCTTACCTTTGTGGCCCTGGACAGCAATGGCAGAGCAGTGGAGGTTCCGCCGCTTATTCTGGAGACTGGAGACGAAAAACGTCGTTATCAGGAGGCAATGGAACGTTCCCGCTACCGCCAGCAGCAGCGTCAGGAGAAGCGCCGGCAGCAATGAAATGAAGGGCAGTTTTTACGAAGGATTTCCCAACCAGGAATGATGAAACACGAGGTTGATAATGGTTCGTTCACTAGCGGAAATATTTGATCTGGCCCATCAATCAAAGCCGGTAAGAATTGCCATCATTGCTCCTGAAGACCAGGAGTTTATGCAGGCGATCAAACTGGCCAGCGACCAGTCGTTGATTGAACCGGTGCTCATCGGCAATCCCGTACTGATTGCCCGGGCGGCGGAAAAGGCCGGTCTGGCCTGTGATGCCCAGGAAATTATCGAGATCAAAGACCGGCAGGAAGTAGCTGACCGGGCGCTGGCCATGCTCTATGATGGTGATGTCCGGATGGTCAGCAAGGGACAGATTCCCACCAGCTTTATTTATCGCTCAATTATCCGTAAAAAAAAGCAGTATGGCGAGGGTTCCATCGTCAGCGTGATTACCGTCTGGGACTTGGAACAATGCAACCATCTGGTGCTGCTTACCGATGCCGGGGCCAACATTTCTCCCAATGAGCAGCAGAAACTGGAAATTGTTGACAATGCCGTCAAGGCTGCCCAAGTCCTTGGCTGTTCCAATCCCCGGGTAACCGAGCTGATTTCCGACCCCTCCAATCTGCACCTCAAAAGTGACATTGGACAGGGATTGAAAACCCCCTCCATCAGGGATCATCGGGGGCGCTATCATCTTACCGATGCAACCTCATTGAAAGAGGTGGTGACGGCCAGCCATGACGGCAGGCTTGACCTTGACCGGCTGCCCCATATTCTCCTCCTTCCCGACCTGAATACCGGCAACGTGGTGGTCAAACTGGATTTTTTCATCAAAGGCATTGTCCGGGTTTCCTACAGTCATACCGATCGTGGGCCGGTTCTGCTGCCCTCCAGGGCTGATGGTGCTGATTCCATTTTGCGTGAATTAACCTTCGGGGTAGGCCTGGTGGCGCTGCAGGAAAGGAGGAACAATGGCTGAAGAGCTTTATCCGGAAATTTTTTCCGCAGCGGCAAAAGCAAAACCCAAAAGGTGCGCGGTGGCCCTGGTTGAAACCGAAGAACAGGTGGGCCCCTTTGTCCATGCTGAACGTCGAGGGTTGATCAGGCCGGTATTCGTCGGCCGTAAGAAATATGACGGGATGACAACCTTTATCCGTTCCAAAAGCCTCCATGAGACGATGGCCATGTGCAGTGCCATGCTGGCCGCGGGGGAAGTGGAGATGATTTTCCAGGGCAATGAAAATCGCAAGCAGTTCCTGTCCTATTTTTTAGAGAACGAGGGGTTGGATAGCGGTTCCACCTATGGAGCGGTTTTTTATGACCGGGAGCGGCGAAAAACATTTTTTGTTATTGATCCGCTGGTGGCGGTCAAGCCTGTGTTGGAGCAGAAGGTCAGCCAGGTCAATGCCCTGGCCGGGCTACTTACTTCTCTGCTGCCCCGGCGCAGGATTTACGGTGCCGCCCTGGCTCCCATTGAAACCATCAACCCTAAAATACCTTCTACTGTTATTGCTGCAGTGTTAGCCCAGATGAGCACCCGGCAGCAGTTTGGCCGGCGGCTGGCCATTCATGGGCCGCTGGATGTTGATTGCGCCCTCAGCAAAACGGCTGCCATCCGCAAGGGGGTCTTTTCTGAACAATCCGGTAACTATGATTTCTATGTGCTGCCGGATACCAACAGCGCTTATTTTTTTTCAACATTCCTTAAATATATCGGCCAGGTGCCGACCATTGGCGTTTTGCTCCATGGCGACAATGCCATTGTGCTCAACTCCGGCCCCCTGTGCCAGAAACAGCGGCTGGCAGAAATTGCTCTGGCGGTGGTGGCCCGGGAGGGGAGAAAAGGATGATTCTGGCGCTCAATGTAGGTTCCACATCGGTAAAGATCGCCCTTGCAGCAGCGGACAAGGTTTTGTGCCAGGAAAGTTTTCCCCTGGCCATCGCTGACCGGGAGACCCTTTTTCACCAGGATTGTTTTGCTGTCGAGGTGGACCGGCTTGAAGAAGCCGTCTGCCGGTTCCTTTCCAGTTGCGGCCGGTTTTTGGAAGAGGTTGCCATTGTTGTCAGTCGTGGTGGCTTGCAGCGGCCCGGAGATGCCGGCAGTTACCTCATTACGGAGCCGATGCTTGATGATCTGCGTCGGGGAACGTATGGCAAGCATCCCTCCTCCCTGGGGCCGGTGCTGGCTGCCCGCCTGGCCCTCCGAGCCGGTTGTTTGGCTGTTGCTGTTGATCCGCCGTCTACTGATGAATTTATTGCCCTGGCCCGCCCCTCCGGACTTCCCGACCTGGAGCGGGTCAGCGCTTTCCATGCTCTCAGTCACAAGGCTGCCGGTCGTCAGGCAGCTGCAGCGTTGGGGAAGGAGTACGACCACTGTCGGCTGATAGTTGCCCATCTGGGCGGCGGGATAACCGTTGGCGCCCATTGTTTAGGAAAGGTCATTGATTGTACCAATGGTCTCAGCGAGGGGCCTTTTTCCCCGGAACGGGCCGGCTCCCTGCCCACTATGGAACTTTTTGTCCTGGCTCTGGCCCATGCCGATTGCCGTGAACGATTTGAAAAGCGGCTGGTGGGCGAGGGCGGCCTACAGGCTTATCTGGGAACCAAAGATGCTCTGGTGGTTGAACAGCGCATTGCCGATGGCGACAATCAAGCAGCGCTGATTTACGAGACAATGGCCTACCAGATTGCCAAAGATATTGGTTCCATGGCCGCGGTTCTGGCGGGGCAGGTGGATGCTGTGGTGCTGACCGGATCGCTGGCCAGATCGGCCATGCTGCTTGGCTGGCTCAGAAGCCGGATCGAATTCCTTGGGCCGCTTTTCATCTACCCCGGCGAATGTGAGATGACAGCCCTGCTGGCTACCGCCGACCGTGTCCTTGCCGGTGAGGAAAAACTGCAATCCTATCCACCCTGATCAGGGGGCGGGAATGTCAACAGAGAGCGCCAGCATCCGGCAGCAGATAATTGAGCTGCTGACCGAAAAGCATCTCGGAGCCTGGGAACTGTCGCAGGACCTGGGGATCAGGGAAGCGGAGGTCTATCATCATCTGGACCATGTCGCCCGCTCCCTGGCATCCCGGAACCGGCGGCTGGAGATGGTGCCGGCCAGCTGCTTGGCCTGCGGCTATCAGTTTATTAAACGCCGCCGCCATACGCCCCCCGGCCGCTGCCCACGCTGCAAAAGCTCCCATCTTTCACAACCGCGCTACCGTGTTCGCTGATCTTTTTTGTTTTTGCCCTTGACTTATCCCTGTAATTCGCTAAGCTATACCGAAAATGGACCGTATGGGATATGATGAGCTCGTCTTTATCAATAGTACCAGTTTTTCGATTCTCTGATTTCCGGTATCTGCTGACTGGCTTGGCAGTGTTTTTTTTATTTATGCTGTTGCCAGATACCGGGTTGGCAGTTGAGCCCCTGCAGGAATATCCGGTGCCGCCGCCGCCTTTCAGCGAGGGTATCTTTCCCTGCTCCGACTGTCACCGTGACCTTGAGGTCAATACTAAAAAGCGGCAGCTGGTTGATGAGCATCAGGATATCCGGCTGCACCATGCGGAGCAGGTGCGCTGGTGTCTTGACTGCCATGATGCCAACGACCGGGACCGGCTGCGGTTGACCTCGGGAGCAACCATCCCCTTCACCGAATCCTATCTGCTCTGCGGTCAGTGTCATGGAACCATCTATCGAGACTGGCGGGCCGGTGTGCATGGCAAGCGGACCGGTTTTTGGCGCGGTCCCAAGCGCTATCTGCTCTGTGCCCATTGCCATAATCCCCATGCACCGGCTTTTGTTCCCCTTGTTCCTGCACCACCGCCCCTGAAGCCGCGGCCCGGCAATGACCGGGTTCCTACCCATGAAAAGAGGCCCCATTGAAGAATGATTCGGCAAAAAGCGTCGAGTTGGATAGGAACGACAGCGTAACGCGGCGGGATTTTCTCAAAAAATCGCTGGTTGGCGCCGGCCTGCTAACCCTGCCAGGGCTGCTGCCTGGCTGCACGTGGGAGGAGTTTTCCCAGAAGCACTTCAGTGAGTTGGCGCCAGCGGAGCTTGAACAGGTTCTGCGGCGGCTCAAAGATCAGTACCGCCGCTGCTATGGTCGTGAATTTCAGCTTTCCGCCACCGGCCCGCTGCCGGAAACCGCTTTTGCCTATGCTCTTGATCTGTCAAAGTGCATCGGCTGCCGCCGGTGCGTCTATGCCTGTGCCGAGGAAAACAACCTGTCTCGCAGCGATCCTCAGATTCATTGGATCAAGGTTCTGCGGTTTCCCAACGGTTCGATGAACCCTGAAGATGCAGAAAGGTATTATGCTCCCGACAAGGTTCCCGAAGAGGGATATTACTATATGCCGGTTCAGTGCCAGCAGTGCGCCAATCCCCCCTGTGTCAAGGCCTGTCCGGTACAAGCTACTTGGAAAGAGCCGGACGGTATGGTTGTGGTTGACTACAACTGGTGCATCGGCTGCCGCTACTGTATGGCTGCCTGCCCCTACGATGCCCGCCATTTCAACTGGGCCGCGCCGACCCTGCCAATTAATGAAATTAATACGCATACTCACTACCTGGGCAACCGTCCCCAGGAGAAAAATGTCGTTGGCAAATGCACCTTCTGCATCCAGCGGGTCCGGGAAGGACGCTACCCGGCCTGCGTCGAGGCATGTCCGGTAGGGGCGCGCAAATTCGGCAACCTGCTGGATCAGGACAGCGAGATTCGTTATATCCTGGAGCATAAACGGGTGTTTCGCTTCAAGGAAGAGCTGAACACGCAACCTAACTTCTACTACTATTTTTCCTGACCATGACTGAACAATCAACCATCAAAGGCTTGCTGCTGCTTCTGGTGAAGGGCAACCGCTGGTATTATCTCTGGCTGGCCAGCCTTGTCCTGCTGATTTTAACCGGTGCCTGTGCCTACCGGGTTCAGTTCGACCGCGGTTTGATTGTTACCAATATGCGTGATCAGGTTTCCTGGGGGTTGTATATTGCCAACTTCACCTACCTGGTGGGTGTCGCCGCCGCGGCGGTCCTGCTGGTGATTCCAGCCTATCTGTACAACTGGAAACCCATCAAGGAGATTGTGCTCCTGGGCGAATTGCTGGCGGTGGCCGCAATTGTCATGTGTATCACCTTTGTCATGATTGATCTTGGCCGTCCGGATCGTTTCTGGCATCTGCTGCCGAAAATCGGCCGGCTCAACTGGCCCCAGTCGATGCTGGCCTGGGATGTGGTGGTCCTCAACCTGTATCTGCTGCTCAACCTGCTGATCTCCTGGTATGTCCTCAGTAATCTTTATCGAGGGACGGCACCCAACAAGACGCTCTTCTGGTTGCTCATCTGCCTTTCGATTCCCGGCGCGGTTGCCATTCATGCTGTCACCTCTTATCTCTATGGTGGTCTGCCGGCTAGACCGTTCTGGAATGCTTCAATCATGGCCCCCCGGTTTCTGGCTTCGGCTTTCTGCTCCGGCCCTTCGCTGATCATCCTGATTTTCCAGGTGATCAGAAAATTTTCACCGTTGAAAGTTGCCGATGAAGCGCTCTTCAAGCTGGCTGAGATGGTCGGCTGGTCGATGTTTGTCAACCTGTTCCTGCTGGGGGCTGAGGTATTTAAGGAATTTTATTCCAATACCTGGCATGTGAGCCATATCCAATATCTTTTTTTTGGTCTCCACGGCAAAACACAGCTGGTGCCGTTCACCTGGACGGCAATCGCGTTCAACGTGACCAGTCTCTGCATTCTGATCTATCCGCGGACCAGGAAGAATCTCTTTACCCTGAACGGTGCCTGCGTCATGATGCTCATCGGGGTGTGGATAGAAAAAGGTCTGGGGTTGGTCAACCCCGGTTTTACCCCCACGCCGCTGGGGGAGATATATGAATACCTGCCCAACCTGCGGGAAATCACCATCTCCATCGGGGTGCTGGCCTTCGGTCTGCTGGTTTATACCGTCTTGCTTGCCATTGCCATTCCAATCCAGACCGGTGATTTTCGTGCCCGCACCGATCCTCCCTAAAATTCTTTTTGCCCCCTGTTATCATCTCTTTGACTCTATTTCGGCCCCTTGTTTTGGCGGTAAAGTGTTGTTTTTCGTTTATTTTTTGCTCTAAAAATGATAAAATTAGCGTTTGTTTTAAAGAGGCAGCAGGATTTTGCTTCATTGCTGGTTCCGATCATTTTGAACCTTCTGTTGTCTATTTGGATAAGGTGGTGAAAAGGAGAACTCTATGCATCCGGAAACGAGGAAAATAACTGACATCATTGTCAAGGCGGCGGCGAAGGCCCGCCGGGAAACCAAGAACGAACCAGGCCATCCCCATGCCCAGAAAGTGGTCCGCTGGCCCCTGAATTGCACTATTGGTCCCGGACTGGAGGGTGCCATTGCCTGTGAGAGCAAGGTGGGTTACGTGAACGGAGCCAAGGGTTGGCTGGTTTACCGGGGCTATGATATCTTTGATCTCTGCGCTTATTCCACCTATGAGGAGGTCAGTTATCTTCTCCTGCATGGCAGTCTGCCCACTGCCCAGGAGCTGGAGGAGTATAAGCAGAAACTGATACAGTATCGTTATCTGAATAAAACCCTGCGTATTCTCATGGGGTTCCCGGTTGAAGAGATGAATTCCATGGCTGCTTTGCGCATGGGGACTCTGCTCATGCGTCAGGAATTTACCGATCGGGACAAGGAGAGCGGCCGGCCGGCCATTGACGATGCCATCAGCGCCGATGAAGACTCCATTCCCATGGAAACCCTGCCCACCGGGGAAGAACATGCCATCTATGAGTTCAGTTCCAAAAAGAGGGCGAAAAAACGGAAAATGAGTGGCGAGAAAGCCAGCGGTCTGGAGGCCTGCTACCACCTGATTGCCGGGGTGCCGACCATTACCGCGGCCATTGCCCGGGTCCGCCAGGGGAATATGGCCATTGAGCCGGACCCTGAACTCAGCCATGCGGCCAACCTGCTGTATATGATGAATGGCACCCGTCCGACCCCCCTGCAGGAACGGATCATGGATATTGCCCTGATCCTGCATGCGGACCACGGTATGAATGCCAGCACCTTCGCGTCCATGGTGGTGGCCTCCACCCTTTCCGACATCTACTTTTCCGTTGGTTCAGGGATTGCAGCTCTCAGCGGCCCGCTCCATGGAGGTGCCAATGAACAGGTCCTCCATACCCTGAAAGAGATCGGCAGCCCGGAAAAGGTGAAAGCCTGGGTTCGTTCAGCCAGTCGGGAAAGCAGGAAAATTCCCGGCTTTGGCCACCGGGTCTACAAGGCCTACGATCCCCGGGCCCGGGTTCTCGGACCGATGGCGGCCTACCGCATCAAAAAATTCAACGATGACAACCTCAGACTTTTTACCGTTGCCCAAGAGCTTGAAAAACAGGTCCACGATGAGTTCGGCAAGGAAAAGAAGATTTTTCCCAACGTTGACTTCTATTCCGGCATTGTCTACAGCCGGATGGGTATTGACCCAGCCATGTTTACGCCGCTCTTTGCCGTCAGCCGGGTGGCCGGCTGGACCGCCAGGGTGCTGGAATACCTGCAGAAGAACCGGATCTTCCGGCCCCGGGCCATGTATACCGGTGACTTTGAACAGGAATATGTGCCGCTGGAACAACGCTGATCAACCGGTCTGTCACGCAGAAAAAGCCCCGCATGAGTGTTTATGCGGGGCTTTTTTTATCTGCCGGTTTTGCTTCAGAAATGCCGCTTATGGGGAATGGCGTTCTGGCTGCTCGTGCGGACGCCCCTTGTCATCCCAGCCGTGCAGCCGGTAGTATGCCGCCAGCATGTCCGCAAGGTGCGCTTCGGTAATGACTTTTCCCGAGTCCTCCAACTGCCGGTGAAGCTGGCGGGGGAGGCGGTCGGTGGCGGGATCCATTCCTTCCCGCAGGTTGAAGCGGCGAACCAGGTCGGCAATGCGCGCAGCGATGGTTTTTAATTCGTCACTGGCATATGATTTTCCGGTGACTCCCTGCAGCAGCAGCTCCAGGAGTTCCCAAGGATAGAGATCCCGGTAAAAACGGCAGAGGATCAGGGAATCGAAGATGGTCAGCCGATTTTCAAAGTCGATGAACAGTTCAGCGGTGCCTGCCGGCTGATCGGGATCAATCATGCCGCTTAGTTCAGCTTTGTAGAAGGTTGACCGCAGGTGGCAGGCACCGCGGTCCGAGGCGGCATAGCCGAGCCCCATGCCCTGCAGTACCCGGGGATCATAACCGGCCGGTTCCAAGCCTTTGACATGAACCGCCAGATCTTCCAGATCCCAGGCCTTGGCGGCGCTGCGGATGCCTTCCGCCAGGATGGCACCGATTCCCCTTCTTTCAGCGATCATCGCCAGCAGTTCGGTAATGGCATCCACCTGACCATAGTCGATGGGATAATCGAGCCGCCCCCGGCGGGCCGCTTCAATGGCGAAGGCACAGAGATTGCCGGCGGTGATGGTGTCCATGCCCAGCCGGTCGCAAAGGTCATTCAGGTGGGCGATCTCCTCGATGCTGTCGATCTCGCAGAGGCCGCCGAAGGCGTAGATGGTTTCATATTCCGGCCCTTCCAACTGCAGGCCGGCATGGCGTCCCTGCAGTAGAGTGGTCAAACGGCCGCAGGCCATGAAACATTTGAGGCAGGCATGGGGGGTGACCTGGCACCGCTCATGGAGGGCGTCGGCACTGATCTGCGGCCACCGGTCATAACTGCCGCGGGACCAGTACCGGGTGGGGAAGGCACCGGCCTGGTTCATGATCCTGACCATCATCGGCGTTCCCTTGGTTTTATAGGTCTGGACCGCTGGGTTGTCTTTCTGCTGACGGGCAAAGTCCTTCGCCCAGGCGGTGAGCCCGCCAGCATCAGCCACCGGCCGCTGCCGGTCGCCCTGGAAAAGGATTCCTTTGAGCTTTTTTGCCCCCATGACCGCCCCCAGTCCGGTGCGGCCGGCTGAGCGCCAGTAGTCGTTTTCAATGACGGCAAAGCGGACCAGGTTTTCCCCGGCCGGTCCGATGACCACGGCACCCGCCTTGGGGTAGCCGGGGAGGGTGAAACGTTCGTGGAGAGCATCCTCACTACTGTAGGTGTCGAGTCCCCAGAGTTCATCGCCGGGAAGGAAGTCGGCGCCATCAGGATGGATTCGGAGAACCAGAGGGGCGTTGCCGGCGCCTTTGATCAGCAGGGCATCAAAGCCGGCCGCGTCGATGGCTTCCGGCACTTTGCCCCCGGCGTAGGATTCCGCGTAGATGCCGGTCTGCAGGGATTTGCTGTAGACCCCGTAGCGGCAGGAGCCCCAGATGCGGCTGCCGGTGAAGGGCCCGGTGGCAAAAATCAGGCAGTTTTCTGGCGCCAGGGGATCAATGCCGGGGGGATTGTGGTGGTAAAGAAGGTAGGAAGCCAGCCCTTTGCCGCCCAGCCAGGAAGCGTAGACATCGTTAGCAAGGGGGGTGATCTTAAAGGATTGCCGGCTTAGATCGACGATCAGCAGCCGTCCGTAAAAACCGTCCATGCTCATACCTTTCGAAAATTTTAAATATCGATGTTGTCCTCTTCGAGGTCGGCGGCCGGCAGCTCCAGCAGGGGCACGCTCTGGATGGCATTGCCGGCAATACCCTTCACCGAGCTGTACATGTGGTTGGTGTTCAGCAGCACCTTCTGGATCTGCTTCTCCCGCTTTTTCCAGATGCTGGTCATGGCTCTCTTTTCGGCTTCCAGGTCGGTGTGCATCTGGGTGAAACCCTCGACAATGGCCTCCACCTGCAGCCGGAATTCGTTGCCGGTCAGGTAGTCGTAGAGCATGCCCATCTTGTCGCCTTTGTTCTCCTGGACGGCCACCGCTTCGCTCACCTTGATCACCGTTTCCCGCAAGATGGTGCACAAACTTTTGAACTCTTCAAAAGAGCAGATCCAAATGCCGTCCCTGGGAGCCATCCTGTCCATGTCCGTCGGCATGGACTCGGTGACCAGGACGCCGATATCGGCCCCTTTTTCCCGCAGGTCGTTTTTGAGCTTTTCCAGCCAGGTGGGTTGAAAACCCTTGGTTCGTTTGCTTTCGTAGTAGATGGTGCCGCAGTTCTGCCGGCTCCTGGTGTTGACCACCTGCAGGCAGTCGGCGCCTCTGGCACCCTTCTTGATCTCCTCGATGCTGTCCAAGGGAAAGGTGCTTCGCAGCCAGTCCTCGATGGCCAGCTCCTGCACCTCGCCCTGGAGCTGCATGGAACCCTGCTCGGCTTTCCGCTGGGCCTCTTTCAGCTGGGTGTTAAGCTGCTCGATGATTTTTTCCTTTTCCATCAGCTTAAGCTGGGATTTCTGCTCCTCTAAGCGGCGAATCTTTTCCTTTTCTTCGCTGATGGCGGTGTTGATCTTTTTCTCCGCTTCCGCCTCGATGGTGTCTTTCAGTTCGTCTTTTTCCCTCTTCAACCGTTCAATTTCCGATTTTGCCCGATTGAATTCTTTCAGCTGGATCGATTTCTGCTGCAGCTCCTCCTGGAGCGCGGTGAGGCGTTCGGCCTGCTCCTCCTGCAATTTGGCGGTGATCTGGGCCTGCAGGCTCTGCCGCTGCTCCTGGAGGCCGGTTTTGATTGCTCCGGCGACGGTCTCCGCCTGCTGGAGCTTTTCGTTTTCAAGCCGCTGGCGCTCCTCCTTGAGGGCGTTCAGCTGCTGCTGAATAGCGCCCTTCTCCCGCGCCAGGGCATCATGGTATTTCTTTTTCAGCTCCTCGTTAACCTGATGGTAGAGGATATCGTTGACATTGATGATATGGCCGCAGTTGGGACAGGCAATATTGTTGCTTTGTTTATCCATGAATTGTTCCTGTTGTCTGCAAGGGGTTTGGATTGGCCATCAGCAGCCGGTTTTTCGGTGTGATGTCAGCCAGGATGGTGCTGGTGGTGATGGTGTAGCCGGCCAAGCGCAGCCGTTCGGCCCGCATCAGGTCGACGGCCAGCGGTCCGTCGACCCAGCCCTCCAGCCCGCCGGTTGCCGCCCCGTCGAGATGGTGGCAGCAGGGCAGCACCGCCACTCTGGCGCCGACGGTAACTGCCTTTTGTAATACGTCATCGGTGAGGAATCCGCAAGCATGGACTGAGACCACCAGATCATCAGCAGAAAGGGAAAATTCCTCCAGGGAGGATTGATGGTAGTGAATCCGATCCCGGAGCCGCGGCCAGGCTTCGATGATGGTGTCGGAGAGGATGGCGGCATTGTCGGGAATATTCGGGTCAATCACCTCGGCGGCAGCCGAGCTATCATCCAGCAGCAGCATGAGATGGGCCAGCAGGCCATGGCCGCCGGCAATATCCACCACCCGGCCGCCCCGGTACCGCCGCCGCACCCGTCGGGCCACTTCCCAGCTTTCGTAGAGTTCTTTCCGCGGCAGGGTTCCCGCCCGGCAGACGGCCCTGGCAACCTTGTCAAACAGGGTGGTGCCGGTAAAAAGTGGCAGCTGCTTTGGTGTCAGGCGGTTTTTGGAGGCTTTGTTCATAACCCTTATCTTATGCTTCGTGCCAGCGCCTGACCGCTTCATCAGCCAGGGCCTTTCCCTGGCGATAGCCTTCCATCAGGACTGCCGGATTCTGGCTCAGGCGGGTGGAGCGGAAAGTGTCCGGCGGGCAGAGTTCGATGATGGTGACTCCCGGCGGCGGCTGGCGAAGCAGCCTGACCGTCCGGTTGTAGTTGTCAATCCGCGTGGCCATGGCGGCCTTGAGCTGGGGAAGCTTTTGCAGCTTCCAGTTCACCAGCCGTTCCAGCAGGCTCTCTTTCTTTACATAGGAACGAGGCCGGGAACGGATGACCATGATCCGTCGTGCGCCCCGGCGGATGACCTCTTGAACCGGCAGGCCGTCCACCAGGCCGCCGTCAGCCATCGGACGGCCGTCCACCAGGGGAAAGCCGCGATAAAGCACTGGCAGGGCGCTGGATGCCTTGAGTACCTGTTCAAGATTGTCGGCATTGGTGAGCTGGTAGACGGCCTGGCCGGTGGTGACATCGGCGAGGCCCACCAGAAAGGGTTTCCCCTTGGCGTAGATGGTGGGCAGGTCGAGGCGGATCTCGCTGATCGTCATCCGCCAGAGCCAGTCAAGATCCATCAGGTGGCCGCCGCGCAGAAACCGGGTGAAACGGATAAACTCCGGCTGCAGGGAATAGTCGG
Source organism: Candidatus Anaeroferrophillus wilburensis (assembly GCA_016934315.1). Taxonomy (NCBI): domain Bacteria; class Deltaproteobacteria; order Candidatus Anaeroferrophillales; family Candidatus Anaeroferrophillacea; genus Candidatus Anaeroferrophillus; species Candidatus Anaeroferrophillus wilburensis. The sequence goes on from JAFGSY010000011.1 coordinate 68,775, forward strand.
TGTAGATTTTCAGGTTGCGGCCGGGCATTTCGGCCAGGTAGGCCGCCAGGTTGCCGGCCCCGGCTGAAACCCCGAGATAAAGATCAAAAGGGTTGAACTGTTTTGCCAGCAGGCCATCCAGCAGGCCGGTGGAAAATACGCCGCGCATGGCCCCGCCCTCGACCACCAGGGCACTGCTCACCGGAAGCGACACCTTTATGACTCCAGCACCTGGATAATGTTCATCAGCGTCTGGTTGACCGGCGTCGGAATGCCATACTGTCTGCCCAGGGCTGCCACCTTGCCGCCAAAGATCTCCACTTCCGTCTTGCGGCCGGCTTCCATATCCTGCAGCATGGAAGTTTTTCCAGCCGGCGCCAGGCTGTTGAGCACGGCATTCCAGTCGTTGACATCCTGGTCAACCAGGTTGACCCCGGCCGCTTTGGCCAGGATAATGACCTCGTCCATTAAAGCCCGCATGACTGCCTGGGCCTGGGGTGACGACTGAAAGACGCCATAGGGCGCTCTCATGACCGCCGACGACTGGTTCATGCCGACGTTGATCATGAACTTCCACCAGAGAATCCTGATCATATCCGCCGGCGTTTCATAGGCAATGCCCGCCCGGTCAAAGGCTTCCTGGATCAATCGGACCCGCGGACTGAGCTGCTCGTTGCGCTGCTCGCCGAAATAATGGACGCCGGGCTTGCTGAAGACAACCTGATTGCCATGGCGCACCGCATCGATGCCAACCGAAACGGCATAAAGCAGCTTGTCCTTGCCGTAGACCTCACCGATGACCGCTTCGCTGTCGAGACCATTCATTACCGAGATGATGGCGGTTCCGTCGCCCACCAGGTTTTTCAGATCGCCAACCGCTTCGGGAAGGTGATGATGCTTGAGGGCCACAATGATGAGGTCGGCCGGCGGCTGCACCTCATCGGGGTGACTCACAGGGACGGCATAGGGCTTGCCGTTGACCACCAGACCCTGGCGCTGCAGGGTTTCGTATCGCTGATCGCGGGCCACCACTGTGATGTCAATGCCATCGGTGTCAAAAAAAGCTGCTGCAAAATAGGCGCCCATCGCCCCGGCGCCAAGGATGGCAACACGCTTTATCTTTTCCATGGAAATACCTTTCAATGCTTTTATAGATATCGTTGACGGTGGTGGCTGCGGACCTGGATCGCCGGTAGCCTGTGCTTGCAAACCGTTGTTGTCATGCGGCGAGCTTTTTGGCGATCGTCGCCACATGGGCACCCTGAAACCTGGCGGCAGCAAGTTCGTTTTCGCTTGGCCGCCGGCTGCCGTCGGCGCCGGCGATGGTGGAGGCGCCGTAGGGCGAGCCGCCGCTGAGCTGATCGGTCAGCATCTGTCCCTGGAAGGTGTAGGGCAGGCCGACAACCACCATGCCATGGTGGAGCAGGGTGGTGTGAAACGACAGGATGGTCGATTCCTGGCCGCCATGCTGGGTGTTTGTGCTGGTGATCACGCTGCCCACCTTGCCCACCAGGGCGCCCTCCAGCCACAGCTGGCCGGTGGCATCAAGGAACTGTCGCATCTGGCCGCACATGTTGCCGAAGCGGGTCGGTGTACCGAAAATAATTCCGTCGGCGTTGCCAAGCTCTTCAACGGTACACACCGGCACCCCGGCCATCTGCTGCTGGGCCTCGAGGGCATGCATTTTTTCCAGAACGTCGGCGGGCAGGGTTTCCGGCACCCGCCGCAACGTGACTTTTGCCCCGGGAACCGATCGCACCCCTTCGGCCGCCGCTTCGGCCAGTGTGTGGATATGACCATAGAGAGAGTAGTAGGCAATCAGGATGTTCATGGGTATACCTCCTTGTTGCGTGAAGGCCGCCGGCAAAGATGTCTGCATTTGCTATGACATCATTCTTGGAAAAATCCAGCTGGTCCATGTGCGAAGCTCACCTTTTTTGTGCTTTGCAATCAGCTTGCCCGCCGGTCAGCGTGG